>JBBTWN010000017.1:0-21957 GCA_038062735.1 Patescibacteria group bacterium | reverse complement strand
CTTAGTCTTAAGCGGGCCGACGGCGAGCTCCAGGTGTGGTGCGATGAGATTGGAGACACGATCTCCTACCTCGAAAGCCTAGCACAAAAAAGAAAATAAACGTGGCATTCGCATGATAGAATATTTACTATGAATATGTACACACAATCTCTGCCTCGCGGCATGAGTGGTTTAGGGATGCTGTTTTTTCTTATACTTATTTTATTTTTTATATTCCTATTCGACATGGCGTACATCTTTGCTTCAGAGCGCTGCATAGATAAGGGCATTGTCGAATGTGTGCTCGAGATAGTCGAATCCGATGATGCGGAGGAACAAAGTGGTGGCGTCACGGCGACTGGCTCAATTAGCGGCGAATACGCCGGCGAAAATCACACCGTGACAGTGTCGCTCACCTTTCCTCTCGAAGGTGGTGCGGTGAGCGGCAGCTTTTCAGGTGATTGTGATGGCAGCATCAAGGGGTCCTATGCCGGAGGCGATACTGGCGCGATAAGTGGCACAGCAAAGGGCAGCTGCGGGTTTGTGTTTCCTGCGTCAGGCAGTTTTTCAGGCACCGTTAATGCATCAAACAAAACGGTCCCTCTAACTGGTTCTGGCAGCGCCGCGGGCTTCACCAAAGAAGGTTCTCTGACACTCACCTACTAACGAGGGAAGCGAACGGTGATGGGGGGCTCTCAAAAGCTGAGAGTTACATGGACTGTATCGCCCATCGCTATCCCCTCTTTCCTCAGTACTTCTTTTTTTATAACAATCAGATACAGGCCTATCTTCCGCTTAGGCCAGAGGCTGCTTATCCACGAGGTGCTCCCTATTTTCGTCTTTGCAGTAAAGAAGTTCCAGCTTTTCTTTTGTGCAGTTTTTATCGCAGCAATCTCGGATGAGTCCTTCTTTGGTAGTGCAACAACCGCCCACGCGATGGGGCCGGGGTACACACCAACTGTTGCACTGAAGCTGAAGGTCTTTTTCATGCTTTGCGCAACACCTTTTCCATCGGTCTTCCCTGAGCCAGCTCATCCACGAGCTTGTCCGTATAGCGGATCGCTTGCATCGTCGGGTCCTTAATGTCCTCCACCCGGACGCCACAAATTAGACCCTTGATTAACCTGCGGGACGGATTAAGTCTAGGCGCCTTCGCAAAGAAGGTCTCGATGTTGGTCCTTTTCTCTAGGTGCTTTTCTAGCCTCTTTGGAGTGTAGCCGGTCAACCAGCGAATGACCTCATCAACTTCTTTTTTGGTGCGTCCTTTTTTCTTCACTTTAACGATATACAGAACATACACGCTTGCAAAGCTCATTTTGTAAATCCGATGATTCTGCGTTGCAGAATTTTTCATGTGACCCTACAGGGAATCGAACCCTGATTTTCGCCTTGAGAAGGCGACGTCCTAACCGTTAGACGATAGGGCCTCGCTCGTAAGCACGGCTGAGAGCCGACTTGTTTTTTATAGCATGAAAATGAATGCCGAGCTACTTAATTAATTCTGTAACGTTATGCGCGTGAAAGCCATTCAGCGTCTTGGCGGCAAAGCAGTTTTGATGCAGACTCAGGGTTTTGCATGAGCGCTTTGGTGACTCGCTCCATGCGTATTGATTGAGAACCTTTGACCAAGATGACATCCCCAGCGTGGACAAGCGAGTGGATCGCGTCCGCTGCTTGTGTTGAATTATCAAAGCTGTGGAGCATCGTCTCGGGCATACCAGCGCGCTCTGCGCCGTCCCGTATAGAGCGTGCGCGCACGCCAACGGTGATACACACATCGGCGACTCCTGCGACCGCCTCTCCCACCATCTCGTGCTCTTTGACTGAGTACGATCCAAGTTCCAGCATGTCACCGAGCACCATAACGATACGTCGTTGATTCTCTCGCTTTAAAACCATGCAGGCATCAATCGCTTCGCGAACTGCTGCAGGTGATGAGTTGTAGGTGTCATCAACGATAGTGCACGATGTAATCCCGGGGAGTACCCGCATACGCCCCGGTGGCCCATCATACGACGCAAGTGACGCGAGCGCACGACCGAGATCGACGCCAACGGCGCGAGCGCCGGCGAGCGCCGCTAACGACGCATATACGTGTCCTCGACCAATAACGTCATTGAGCACCATATGCTCTGTGCTACCGCGTATCTCGATTGTACAGTGGGTGTCTATCGAGCCGTCAGTCGGGCGATACTCAATGGTAACTCCACGAACGTCTGCGTCATGATCAATGCCATAGGTGAGGCGGGCCACTGTGGGCGACACCGCGAGTTCGCGCATATTCTCGTCGTCAGCGTTCGTGATGAGTGTTCCAGACGTCATCCAGTTGACGGGCGACGTCTCTTCTTGAAATACTTTTTCTGGGCTTGCATAAAACTCGACATGTACGGGTATCTCAGGGATTCGTGTGAGAACTACAATGTTTGGCTTAATCCATGCGAGTGACTGCGATATATCTCCGGGCTTGTCAGCACCGACTTCTATAATGAGCCACGCGGGGTACGGCGCGCGAAGCAGTATGAGCAAGAGCCCATCCAAAAAATTCCTCAACCACACGAGAGGGTTCGACCAGCCATTGGGCACACCTAAAATGGTGAGTGGCGCTCCGATATCCGAGTTAAAACTTTTCTGACTTTTTCTGATGAAGAGACTGTCCTTCAGTGCATCGTACAGGGCGTCCTTGGTCGACGTCTTGCCCACCGAGCCTGAGACGAGGAGTATTGAGGGGCGGTACTTTTTCAATATCAGTTTGGCCTCTAAACTGATAACTGAGACTATGATACGTCGAATAAATTCTTTCATAGCGTATCAACCAATAGTCTCACATTGGTCGATCAGGCACAATCTCGTAGTAGGTCGTTAAAAATCGAACCATATCTATGAACCGATCCGTCCACGTATCAGCAGCGTATGGTGCCCCCACTGGTTCAAGTGCGAATAAGAAAACGATAAATCTTGGTTTATGCGCAGGAAAGTATCCAAAAAATGAATGCAGATAGCGATCAGCATAGTATCCCCCTCCGTTTGGATTGGCGATCTGTGCGGTGCCTGTTTTTGCGGCGATGGTCATTTCGGGTACTTTTGCGCGGCCCCCTTTGAGCGCGACATCAACGACCTCGATGAGCATTTCAGTCACACCGTTTGTGGCTTCAGATGAGATTGCACGACGTGCAGGACTCCATCCAATTTCTTTCTCGTACCCACTGGGGTACACGATTGTGCTGGCTACGTGCGGTGACGGCACCAATCCGTCGTTTGCAAGTGCCGCCAAGGCCCGCGTCATGGCAATGGGGGTAAGCGCCACGCCCTGACCAAAACCAGCGGTCACATACTCAACGGTACGAGGGCTCTCGAGATTGGACACGAGTGGCGCAGCTTCGTTGGGGAGATCAATACCGGTCTCCTCGGTGATACCAAACTTCTGCATATAGTCTGCAAACCGGTGTGTGCCAATCTGCGTGACTAAAAATGCAGTGCCAACATTCAGTGATTGACTGAGTATCTCTTGCATAGGGACTACGCCGCGTGCACGGCCGTCATAGTTTTTGATGGTGGCCGTATCGTATGTGACTGAGCCTTTGTCGTTATATGTAGTGTCAGCGCTTACCGCGTGCGTGTCGAGCGCGATAGCCATCGTGATCGGTTTCATAATTGAGCCAAATTCGTATACGCGTTCAACCATAGGATTCTGTAGTTGATCGAGCGATACTTTTGAAAGATTATTTGGATCAAAGCTGGGGAGGGATGCCATCGCGACAATACTCCCATCATGTGGGTCCATGACGATGCCACCAACGGTTTTTGCATGCCAGCGTTCGTTGTAGCTAGCGAGTTGATCTTCTAGATACTGCTGCACAGTGGGCTCAATCGTAATAACGACATCTCCATCGCCATGCGTCGTGCCCGCGAGCGTTGATCCGACGCGTGCAAAGATGTCTGAAATACTGGCGCCGGTGTCCTCGCGCATCAGCTCTTTTTCATACTGACGCTCAAGGCCATAGCGACCGACGAGTGTTTCATCCTCTGCATATCCGAGAACACCGAGGGTCTGCGCGGCCAGAGGGCCAGCTGGATACGAGCGCCAGCGTTCTCGATAGAGAGACACGCCGGGGACATCGAGTGCAACTATGTCTGCGCGAGTTGTCGTAGAGACTTTTCGCTCAATTTCTGCGTAGGTGTCGGCCTGATCCTTGGTTGCTGATAAAAATGCGTCGCGACTTATAGCAATGTACGGCTTGAGCGTGTCGTATGCAGACTCGGGATTGATACGATTGGGGTGCAGCACCAGCGTATACCCTTCCTCAAGTGTAGCCGCAGAGACCGGAGAGCCTTCCTTCAACGTAAAATAGATATTTCCTCGAGAGACGATGTGCGTGCCTGGAGCGATGCGCTGATTATCAGATTTTTCTCGGTAGTGAGAACCTAAAATCACCTGCACATAATACAGTTTGAGCACAATACAGAGCGCAACCGTGAGTGCGATAACTGAAAGTACTCTAATTCTCTGGTGCGTCCGCTGATGCTTCATTAGATGCCGTCACGCTGGTGATGAAATACTTCTCATGACTTCCAACAAAACCACGCTCGTAGGCATCGCTTATTGTAACATCGCGCACATCTCGTATGTATTGTGATTCAAGCGCGGCGAGTTTTCGTTTGTTCTCATCGGTGCGCTCAGTGAGTGCTGTCCGTTCTGCTTGTACAAAAATGGTGAGCACCACAAACAGCGCATAGGCGATAGAGACGGAGCCCAGCAAGACAAATTGTGCGGTAATGGTACGACGTTCAAGTGCGAGTGGGGCTACAACACGGCGTCGACTCTCCACACCGATCGGGAGCACAGCCTGGTGAATTGAATGACGTCGGTTATGCATAGCGCTCAAATATTCTTAATTTTGCACTTCGTGCTCGGCGATTCGCGACTGCTTCTTCACGAGTTGGAGTAATCGGTTTCTTAACTACCAGTCTTCCCTTTCCTGCCTTTACAAGCGCGAGGAGGAGTCGCTTCACGATCCTATCTTCATTCGAGTGAAAGGTGATGATCGCGAGCCTCCCACCCGGCACCAAAAGGTCTACGGCGTCTTCAATCCCCTGTGCAAGCGCGCCATATTCGTCATTAACGGCTATTCGAAGGGCCTGAAACACTTTGGTTGCTGGATGTATTTTGCCTCGTCTGAATGACCCTGGAACGGACGATTCGACGATGCGCGCAAGTTCGTCCGATGAATTGATGCGCGTCTGCGAACGGGACTCGACGATAGCGCGTGCGATGCGTCCTGCAAACCGCTCTCCTTCAGTGCGGAATAAATTTTCAAGCGATGTTTGGTCCCAACCGGCGATGATATCCGCTGCAGTAATCCGCGCGGCCTCGTTACCCGTGCCGAGACTCATAGAAAGCGGTGCCGCCTCACGAAACGAGAGTCCGCGCCCACCCTCAAGCTGCGCCGCGTGCCATCCGAGATCAAAGAGAATTCCTTGTGCCTGAGTCACGTTCGCCGCCTGTGCGCGTTCTTTGATGTTTTTAAAATTTCCGTGCACTAAAATGAGTTGTGCCGGTGTATCTTTTAATCGTTCGCGAGCGGCCTGGAGCGAACCTTCGTCAACGTCGAGTGCGAGCAGTCTCCCCGTGTCACCAATAATTTGAGCGATGCGCTCTGCGTGCCCCCCGACACCAACCGTTGCGTCAATGGCCGTGTCGCCCCGATGCAGATTGAGGGCGTCTACAGATTCAGTGAGAAGTACTGATATGTGTTTCATACTATATGGCGCCAATAGCGCTTAATTTTTCTGCCATTGCATCAGCCTCATTTGATATTCGCCTCGAGTACTCGTTCCACTTTTTTTCATCCCACATTTCTGCTCTGTCGCCAACGCCAGCCACAACGACATTTTTAGTAAGACCTGCAAATTGTTTTAAGAACTCAGGAATAAGCACGCGACCGGCAGAGTCCATCTCAGCTTCAGTGGCTCCCGCCAAAAGAAATCGGTTGAATCCCCTCCCCTCGTTCGCGCCGAGTGATAGTGCCCCCATCTTGCTCAGAATGGTGCCCCATGATTTTTTTGAATATACAAAAAGACACGAGTCCAAACCTCGTGTCAGTATCATCCGTTTACCCAAGAGGCTGCGAAATGGCGTAGGGATTGAAAGCCTTTTCTTATCATCGAGGACCGCCGTGTATTGCCCTATGAGCATATTGACACTTTACCCCACTTTCACCCACTATCAAACACTTATCCACATATAGGTACACAAAGCAAAAAACCTTGAAATACAAGGGTCACAGCAAATCTCAACCTCGCAGACTAAGAATAACGCTGAAAATCCTTGGTCATATCCTCTACTACTGACTTTTGACCAAAAATAAGTACACCGAGAAATTCAACATCAGAAAGATTTTTTACCTCGGTTTTTTCGATAACTTTTTTATCGTTTGTTGTCTCTAGCATCTCTCGCGTAAACGCTGCCACCTGCACTTTCCTTTTTTGTGCCTCTGTGAGCAACGCACGAAGCGCATCACTACCCTCAGACTCTTTCATCACAATTGCATGTTGCATATTAAGCGGGATACGCCCACCATCAGCGGTTGCTATTGCGTCTTGGTACAACAACTTCTTCCCCTCTCTGATGCCAAGCTCCGCAGCAAGATGAGCTGTTGCATTAAGTACTTGCCACGACTCCATTCCAGACTTTTGGACAACAGCAACGGCGACTTTGGTTTCCTTCGATTTTCCCTCCCCCTGCTCGTCTCTCACTCGCATAAGCGGAAAAAGCTGGCTTTCACGAATCGGAATATCGAGAAGGAAGCTCAATAAGCGTTCTGAAAATCCGTGCCCGGCAGTCGGAGGCATCCCGTACTCAAGTGCTTCCACAAACTCCATATCAGCCATTTGGGCTTCCATGTCTCCGGCGTCACGTAACTTTTGCTGTGCTACAAACCGTGTGCGTTGTTCCAATGGATCATTAAGTTCGCTATACCCCTGCCCAACCTCAGATCCAGCGATAATAAAATGAAACCGTTCAGTGAGTTGCGGATTGTCCTTGCGTGCCTTAGCGAGTGGTGAAGTAAAGACTGGTTCGTTAATGAGTATGACGGGTCCAACAATTTCCTTTCTGCACTGCTTCCAGAGTAGATCGACCATGCGACCTTTGGATGTAGAATCTGATGAGTAGGTTGTATTTGAAGGAAAGAGTTTTTTTGTTTTTTCCCAAAGCTCCTGCTCGGTAGCACGCCAGATATCAATACCCTGCTTTTCTTTAATAATCTCGGTATAGTCAATTGTGGGCCACTCACCCGACAGGTCGACCTCAAATCCATGTATGTTGAACTTCAGCGTGCCGAATGTTTCTTGTGCTACATACTGATAACACTCCCGCAGGAACGTGTACATGTTAAAGAAATCAGCATACGCCCAGTAAGCCTCGCATTGCTCATAGTCCTGAGCATGCTCAGCTGACATTCCTTCATTTCTGAATATTCTTCCTACTTCGAATACTTTTGGAAACCCAGCAACCATCAAACGCTTCTGCCACAACTCACCGGCAGAAATACGTAGATTAACATCAATGTCGAGCGTCCCATGATGGGTAACGAATGGATTAGCGTCCGCTCCACCGGTCGTTACTTCCAAAACTGGTGTTTGTACTTCTAAAAATCCGTGATCTTCATGAAACCGTCTAACTGCGCTCCAAAACTTGGCACGTTTCTCTACAATATTTCTTGACACCGGGTTAAGTAAAAAGTCCAAATACCGTTTGCGATAACGCTCATCCTCATCCTTCAGCCCGAACCATTGATCTGGTATCGGCCGTAGGCTCTTGGTCAAAATTCGCCATTTTGATGCGAGTAGAGATTTTTCGCCACGGTTGGTAGTAAAGGCGGTCCCAGTTACTTCGACAAAGTCGCTGGCGTCTATAGTGGCTTCAAAAAGACTAAATGCAACGTCTCCAACATCCTCTTTTTTAATTACCACTTGAAACTTCTCAGTGCCGTCATACAGGTCAGCAAAAGCAATACCGCCTTGACCACGAAGTGACATAATGCGACCGGCAACTATGAGAATCTGGCCCCCCTTAACAAAGTAATCAAACTGCGCGCGAACCTCTGCGAGTTTATGGGACCGAAAAGACTCCGAAGGATACGGATCCATGCCTGCGGCACGAAGCGCTTCGACTTTTTTCAACCGCTCAGCCCGTATTTCATCTACTCCTGCCATTCCATCAGCATACCGCATCTAGCGGGTTCAATCCATGCAGAAATTATATAATCGCTTTTTGAATTACCTTGATATCTTTGAAATTCTTTATTTTTACGGTTTCTGTCCCCTCTCGCACCCACAGTCGAACTGGCATTTCACGTCCTTGCACCTGATGCAGTGAATAGCCGAGTGTACCGACGAGTGGCCGCGCATCAACCCCGCGCTTAGTATAAAAGATCTGTACGGTATCTCCACGTCGAGCCCCCGATGCAGCGAAAGCATTTGCGCGCTCGAGCTCACGTTTTTCAAAACGGTCATCTTTTCTAATCTGCATTACGCCCTGCCTGGTATGCTCCTCGATACGCTCCATGGCGATATAGTAGGATATTTGAATCTTTGAGTCAAATCTACGACACCTCAACAACAGTGTATTCGACTCTACCCTGTGGCGTTGAAAAGGTGAAGGTGTCACCTTTCTTTTTACCAATCAGCTCTTTACCCATCGGTGACAAGTGACTTATTTTTTTCTCACGCATGTTGGCTTCTTCCGATCCGACGATCGTGTAGGTGTGACTTTCAGATGAGCCTTTCTTTTTTATCGTCGCTACAGAACCAAAGCTTACCGTTCCTTTTTTTCGTTCAGTTACAATGACTGCGGACTTAACCACTCCCTCCAGTCTACGGATGCGTTCTTCGGTCGCCGCCTGCAGTTCTCTCGCAGCATGATACTCAGCGTTTTCTGATAAATCACCTAAGGAGCGTGCGTATTCAAGACTCGCAGCGATTTCAGCGCGCGCAACTGTGACAAGCTGATCGAGCTCTTGCTTTAATTCATCGAACTTTTCTTGTGAGATGAGATTCTCATCTTTGAGATTGAGGGGTTTTTTGGCCACCGAGCTATTGTAGCGTACCAGCTGGCTGCGTCAACTTTGCTTGTGGGTTTCTCATCAGGGGGCGATTGTCTACTATCCATTGAATGATCTCCCGCATTGCAGCAGGAGCACCGTTAGTGTTCCCTGCTTTTGATTTCTCTAAAATAACTGCAAACGCATAGCGCGGTGCATCATACGGAAAAAAACCTATGACCAGCGAGTTGATATTTTCTTTTAAAACACCAACTTCTGCAGTTCCTGTTTTTCCCGCTACAGAAAGCGATGGATTATTTAAGCTCGCTGCGGTCCCGCCCGCGTTTACCGCGGCGCGCATTCCTTCATGAACGACACGGACGTCTTCACGAGGGAGATTGAGCGAGATGCTCTCTCCTGGCGTGTTTCGTAGTAGGGTTGGCGTTATAAGATCACCACCATTTGCAAGTGCGGCCGTCGCACGAAGCACCTGGAGCAGCGTCACCTGCCAGCCAAACTGTCCGATGGACGTGTTGTACGTGTCGCCCACTCGCCACTCGTCACCCTCAAACAGCTCGGTCTTCCACGCAGGAGACGGCACGGTCCCTTTCGCTTCAAGCGCGCTGTACCCTGTTGTTGAACCAAACCCAAAAAGCGATGCGTACTGGTCCAGTCGCGTGATGCCGAGCCCTCGCTGATCTTCAAATCCTCCACCAACAATGTAAAAGTAAACGTCAGAAGAAACGGCGAGCGCGCGACGCATATCAACCGCGCCGTGCGCTCGCCAATCGCGGAAAATTGATGGACTTTCTGGATCATACGGATTTGGAACGACGAGCTTGCCTGTTGATACAAATGTGGTTGTCGGCGTTACGACGCGCTCCATAAGCGCGGCGAGCGCCACAAACGGTTTAATGATCGAGCCGGGCGTATATACACCAGAAACAGCACGATCAAGAAATGGGGACCGCGTATCATTTTGGTACGCTGCCACTTCTTCAGCCGGAGCTCCGCGTGACATGACTTCAGGATCAAACGCGGGATAGCTGGCGAGCGCGAGGAGCTCGCCATTTTGAATATCAATAATACCGCCTGTGCCGCCACGAAATCCGCCGCGAACACGCTCCTCAAGAACGCGATACATTTCTTGTTGCAAATCTGAATCAATGGATAATACGACGTCACGACCAGCGAGACTTGGAGTCACGATTGTGCCGGAGAGTGTGGCCCCGAGCGCATTGGTCTCCGATACGGCTCGGCCCGGAGTGCCCGCGAGCACTTCGTCATATGCCGCCTCGATACCTTGCACCCCCTCTACCGATGATTGGTACAGCACG
This sequence comes from Patescibacteria group bacterium, assembly GCA_038062735.1. Taxonomy (GTDB): domain Bacteria; phylum Patescibacteriota; class Minisyncoccia; order Phycocordibacterales; family Phycocordibacteraceae; genus Phycocordibacter. Next base: position 11,600 of record JBBTWN010000017.1, on the reverse strand, counting down.
CCTTGCGCGTCGCGCTTGGGGTATGAGACGTAGCCGATGAGGTGCGCCCCCGCAGCGCCTAATGGATATGAGCGCTGTGTGTTGGTTGTTGTGGCGGTTGTGGTGGTCATGTTTTCAGCGAGTACCACGCCAAGCCGATCGATAATTCTGCCACGTGTTGCGGGTACTTCATGCCGGGTGAGTCTATTTTCTTCTGCTCTCGCCGCAAACGCTTCGTGTTGTACCACCATGAGGTTGATCGCCTGCGCGAGTGCTGCAATGAGGAGTATTGATACGAGTATTAAAAAATTTCTATAAGTGTGCGCAGGTAAGGGCGGAGCGATCCTTCCTTCAAGCTGCATCGTGTCGAACTGCGGCAAATTTTCTGAGTCAATAAAAATTTCATCTGGTTCAACCGGAGAGTATCGTTGTCGACGCTTGAAAAATGAAGAGAGACGCATACTAATCGAGCAGTCTGTTTCTGAGTAGTCGTACGACAATGATACTTATACACGTGACCAGAGTATACTCGTAGCCAACCGATGTGAAACCATCACTCGTTCCACCAAATGTACTGTCCATAAAGACGCTTCCCACGACGGCGAGCACCGCCCCCCATTCAGAAAGCACCAGCACAGGTAGTGCAAGAAAAAGTCCCCACCACGGTAGCAACAAAAGTGCAAATACATAATAGGTGGCTACGATTGTTTGTATCATAGCGATTCTCTGTGCACCAAGGACACCACGCGCAGTGGATTATGCGCTAATGACGCCGCCATGGCCGTGATTACTGTATTTGTGGGTTCAATCTGCGCCTCAATGATTCGAGCCATAGGAAGTCCTAAAGAACTTTCACGAATGAGTGCTCCTCGAGGGACATCAAGTGATTGTGGAATATCGAGCTCATACGCGCCTCCCACGCCCCGCATGGACCTCTCGAGCGAGACGTCAGCTATGCTCACCATAGTTACTTCACCCGCGCTTGTTGCAAGACGTACTAACGACTGGTGGGGGTCGACCGATATGACTCGACCCACATACACCCCCTCACTCGTTACATAATCATTCACGGTGACACCGCTCGTCTGACCTGCGTCGATGATGATTGTTCCATACACAGAGGCATTTACATTTGCGATGACACGAGCACTCCCATATGCATCAACGGGGCGCAGTCCCAGCTCAGTCTCAAGTTGGCGAATGTCATCAGCAAGCGACTCATAGAGCACTGACTGGTATTCAACCCGTGAGAGATCAGCTTCGAGCGTTTCAATGCGTTGAATGAGCTCGGTGCGCGAGAGCGGCAGGTATTCAGCCCGCATTTTAAGTGTTGACGTTATTGAGCCATACAAATCTCGCACGACCGGCCCCAAAAGTAAAACCAATGCACACAAGACCACCGCGACGGTGGTCGGTGAAAACCAAGTACCAATGCTAGAACGTCTCCGCATCATCGATAAGCATAGGGCGGTACCGCTCAATGTCCTCTAGTACTATACCAGTCCCGCGTACGACAGTGGTCAGGGGGTCATCAATAAGATGGATGGCGACCTTGAGGTGCATCGAAAGGTACTCGGTGAGACCCCGGAGAAGCGCGCCGCCACCGGTGACAAAAATGCCGTACCGCATCACGTCGGATGTAATTTCTGGCGGTGCTGATTCTAAGACCTCTTTGATTGATTCGACGATACTCATCACAGACTGTTCAATCGCTTCGCGTACGTCGGTATCTGTAATGACAATTTCTCGTGGAAGGCCGGTCACGAGATCGCGTCCGCTCACCGTCGTCTGTAACGGAATGTCCGGTTTTAATACTGAACCAACTGCAAGTTTCACATCCTCTGCGCTTTTTTCGCCCACAAGAATTTTAAACTCACTTCGGATGTATGCGGCGATATCAGCGTTGAGGGCATCTCCAGCAACACGAAGATTTTTAGATCGCACGACACCACCAAGAGACAGGAGTGCGATATCGGTAGTACCGCCACCGATATCAATGAGCATAGTGCCGACGGGATCTTCTACCGGAAGGCGCGCACCGATGGCCGCAGCCATCGGCTCTTCGATAATTAACACCTCACGTGCGCCAGCGTTTTTTGCAGCGTCAATAACTGCACGCGTTTCAACATTCGTGATACCGGAGGGGACTCCAATAACGACGCGCGGACCGATCGCCACTTTCCCCCCTTGCGCCTTGTCGATGAGATATGCGAGCATTTCCTCCGTCACCTCAAAGTCCGACACCACACCCTCGACTAAGGGTCGCACGGCAGTAATGTGCGCGGGCGTTCGCCCCAGCATATCTTTGGCTGCGCGACCGACCGCCACAACCTGTCCTGTTTTCGTGTTGACCGCAACGACCGACGGCTCGGTGACGACTATCCCCTTTCCTTTGAGATAGACGAGTGTATTTGCCGTGCCTAAATCTATCCCGATTTCTCGTGAGAATTTTCCTGAAATGTTCTTCCGTAGATTATCGAAGAACATATGCGCCGGAAAGGGTTTCTTCTCGTGAATATGTTTTTGTCTCACCTGTCTTTCGCTCTACTACTTCAATCGCTGCATCTGAAGAAGATTTGCCGATAACAATTCGATACGGGATCCCAATAAGATCCGAATCAGCGAACTTTTCACCTGCCCGTGCATCGCGATCATCAAAGAGCACATCAACTCCTGCCTTCATCAAATCTGCATAGAGCGACTCGGCCATCGCTTTAATGCGCTCATCGCCATTTGAGAGATCGACAAGATGCGCCGCAAAAGGTGCTACGGAAAGTGGCCACACCATTCCTCGTTCATCTGCATGCTTCTCGACAATCACGCCCATAGTTCGTGTGGTACCAAAACCAAAGCATCCAACAACGGGGTATTTACTTTCACCGTCGGCATCCATAAACTTGAAACCAAAGGCTTTGGGATACTTTTGGCCCAAGTCAAACACGTTTCCAACTTCTGATGCGCGTGCTTTTTTGAGCTTATTCTTTCCGCATTTCGGACATGTATCAGCCTCTTTTTCTGTTGAAACCTCAACATTCGCACAGTGTGAGCATGACTCACAATATACAATATCGTCTTCGCCCGCATCTGTAAGCACCATAAATTCATACGAGAGCTTTTCGCTAAATGAACCACCAGAAGCCTCGGTCGCCTTAGCAGTCAGACCGCATGTGGAATATGCACGGAAGTATGCCGCCTGCACAATGCTATAAAACTTGTCGAAATCGTCTTGCGTTGCACTGAAAGAGTACATATCCTTCATACCAAACTCGCGTCCACGCATAATGCCACTTTTTGCCCGCAGTTCATCGCGATACTTTTGTCCTATCTGGTAGATTGCTAGAGGTAAGTCTTTGTACGAGAGCACATACTCTTGTGCAATTGGTGTTGCGATTTCTTCTTCGCTTTGCCCGATTGCATATTCTTTTTCTGTGCGACTCATAATCTTGAACAGAACATCAACCCCATCCCATGCACCGGTTTGCTTCCAGACTTCAGATGGATGCAATGTGGCGAATTTATTTTCTTGTCCACCAATAGCATCCATTTCGCGCCGGATGATATTTTCAATCTTAGTCAATACACGCAGACCAAGTGGCAAGTATGAATACACGCCGGCCATTTCTTTGTGTATAAATCCTGCACGAATGAGGAGTTGCGCGTTTTTTGCGACCTCGTCAGCGGGCGCCTCTTTTCGTGTTTTGGTAAATAGCTGCGATTGTCTCATAGGTCACGCCATTATACCCAAAAAAGCCTCATCCATACAGCATGACTCTTTTGTGGCTCTCTGGCTCACTTTTAACGAATCGATTATTTCTTTGACTTTATAGACGCTCGCAATCGTTTGGTGGTGTCTGGATTAAGCGCGAGATCTGCGGTGTTTCGTGCCGTATTTAGGTTCTTGAGATACCCTCTGTTATGCAATTTCTTAAACCGATCAAATATGTCCACAACAGTTGGCACTTGAAGTCCTGCGTTTGTTATTTGCGAAATGTGCTCTCGGGCCATTTTCAGATGTTGTACTGCTGTTTCAATTTTACTTGTAGCAAAACCATTGCCTTGCTTTTTTCCTTTTTCGTGCTCTGCAATGATACCATCTGCGAGATCAATAAGCTTTTGTGCCTTGCTGTGTCTCTCGCGCTCAATGTGTGTTCCTCGCTCATCTTGAACGACCGGGAGCTGATGCACCGTGGCTGGAACCTTTAACAGCTGCTCGTGTCGTCGTGGCTGCATTTGGTCACCGTAGCACACTTATTCTATCGCGTGCAATGTGTAAACAGGTACCTTATGCAATACCATTTTTCTTCCTCCCTGGTCGTGCTCTTCCACCTCCAGCATGTTCTGTCGCGATTGATGCTATGTGCCGTTGTAATCGAAGTTTAGTATAGTCGTTGAGGCTTACTTCAGTGGTGTGTCGCGCCTTACCTAGATCAGAGAGATGCCCATCCTCGAATAGATCTATATACCGCATGGTCAACTCTTCTAACAGTGGTGTTTGCATAGGCGCGCAGGTCACCGTTGAAAGTAGCCCGCGAGCTTCATCATAATCGCGCACTGCGGATTCTAGCTTTCTTTTCTTTTTTTTAACTCCAACAACCTCATCAAGTGAGTTTGTAGCTGTGTCACCCCGATCAATGAGACCGCGCGCGCGCGATGATGCGTTTTTGTCGCGTTCAGTAGCAACTGGCACTATCGGTTCAGGAGGCAACTTTTCTTGTACAGGACGACCTGGCTTAGGGCCCCTTGCTCCATACCGAAATTCAGTAAATCCCTTAAAACCCATAGGTACACTGTATCTCTAGACACACTACTGCACAAGCTTGACAATGTCGCTCGCGGTGACGGCGAGCATGAGTGCAATGAGGGCAAAAAACCCTACTGTATTAATGACATTAGCAGCGTACGGCGGTACACGACGGCGCACGATGGTCTCGTATGCGAGCATGAGTAGTCGGCCGCCGTCCAACGCTGGGAATGGAAAAAGGTTGATGACTGCGAGATTGAGTGACAGTATCGCGGCTAACAGAAATACTTGGCCGGCACCAAACGTGGCCGCCTCTCCAACGAGGGTCGCAATTCCCACCGGGCCAGAAATATCTTTTAGTGATGCTGAGCCGGTGACCGCACCCCACAAAAGTGTGCCGAGACCAACGGTGATATCACTAATGCCGTAGGTGGTTTTTATGAGAGATGCGTACAGTGCGTCAAAAAATCCAAGCTGCAGCGTGCCCACCGTCGCCGATCCAATACCGATGGCAGGAGCGGTAGGATTTTCAGGGATGAGTCCAACGGCTGGAGTAAGAGTCACCGCCACCGACTCGCCACTTCTGCTGAGATGGAGAGTTATCTCCCCTTCAGCCGCTTGCACAAAGGTGGGAATGTCGGCGGCATTTGAAATCTGCACGATGGTATCGTCACGCTCGAGGCTGACCAATGTATCACCGGTGAGCACACCTGCATGTTCTGCTGGGCTATCCTTCAGCACGTCGCTCACCATGACAAATGGATTCTGGACGGGGTGTGTCTCATCTTGGACCGCAGTTACACCAACGCTGTAAGCAATAAAAAATGCGACAAACGCGAGCACCATGTTTGCAAACGGTCCAGCGGCCATAACCGCAGCCTGCGCGTATTTTGGTTTGTGCATAAATGCACGCGGATTGGTTTCGTCCTCTGCATTTTCACCGATGATGCGGACAAAGCCGCCAAACGGTAGTGCATTAATCGTATACTCTGTTGAGCCAATTTTCCTTCCCCAGAGTTTGGGCGGGAAGCCAACGCCAAACTCGGGTACGTCCATGCGCGCCCACTTTGCAACAAGCAGATGTCCAAACTCATGCCCCACGATGAGCACCAGGAGTATGATGACAAAAATAATAATACTCATGACGCGAGTTCTTTTTCTTTTTTAGCAGCAAGTTCGTCGAGCTTTGCGTTGTGCTCATCAATCACCTTTTGGATATCTGCTTTTGCACGTTTTAACTCGTCTTCAGAGAGGTCGCCCTTTTTTTCTGCGTTCTCCGCCTCATTCATCGCTCTGGTTCGTTCACCACGAAGAGACACACGAGCGTCTTCGAGCTTTGATTTCAGAAGTTTGATGAGCTGCGTTCGTCGCTCGGTGGTGAGTTCAGGAAATGATACGCGAACTCCCTTATCGTCTGAACCGACCGATACGCCAAGGTCCGCCACCATAATCGCCTTTTCAATGTCTTTTTGTGCAGACTTATCGTACGGAGTGACGTACAAAGAACGAGCATCTTCAACAACAATTGATGCAATCTGCATGAGTTTCATCATTGATCCGTACACTTCGACTGAGACTGAGTCTAAGAGCGCCGGGGATGCGCGGCCAGTGCGCAGTCCTGCAAGTTCTGCCACGAGCCAGTCACCAACCTCCTTCGCGTCATCAGCTATTTTTTTAGTACTGTAGGCCATGTATCCATCCTACACTATTTGATGCGTGGCAGCACGAGTGCGATATGATTTAAAATAAGCTTAGGGCTTGAACCGGTCAATTCGAGAGATCGGTCAGCGTTTAGTAGATCACGCAGGACAGACGCTGCAATGGTGCGCCCATGCAACTCTCCAAGAAGGACTCTCACCAACGAACACGCGGGTTCTCGATCGTGTGTTTTTTGGAGTGTTGAAACCATTTTCTCAACAATGGCCATACGTACTCCGACGGTTTCTGAAAGGAACGAGCGTGCTTTTTCTTGTATATCAGTCTCGTCTTCCCCGCTTCCTGACACCTGTATGCATCGCGAGCGTATGGTCGAGAGAAGCATGCCACTGTGCAGCACGCAGAGAAAAAAGTGTGAGCCACCAGGCGCCTCTTCGATTACTTTTAAAAGCGCATTTTGTGCACCGTGAGATGCCTTTGCAAAACTAAGAATAAAATATTTTTCTCCGTTTTGCGCACGCAAAGATGCACGATGTGATATATCACGTGCGTCATCAACACTAAGATCAGCATACGTTTGAATCGTGATATCGGGATTTCCCGCAACTACAACGCCGCGATCTTTAAGGAGCACCACGACTTCGTCTGTACTCCCACCCGCGACGATGTATGCGTGGTGGAGGTGATCAGCCACTGTAAGCTCTGTAATATTCATGAGTAAAGTATATCGCACAACAAAATAGCCATAGAATGCGCCAATGGAGTCATTGTTTTACTTGATCCTAAGGTATTGACAATATTAGTTATCTATGATAAAATGTTGGCATTAGCAAATTACAAGAATTGTATGACTGAACACACACCAAAAAAAAGAAACTGGGGAGAGAGACGCAGAATAGGTGGGTCATGGGCGTTAACCGTATTGAGCGCGATAATGATTGTTCTTGGTGCAGCCGAAATAGCAGTGACTGGCGGCATAAGCGGAGGAGCAATTACAGTCCTATTGTTCAATGCCATCATGCTCTTCCTGCTCAACCAAAACTATCCACGACGTCAACGATAAGTTGGGCTGTGGCCGAAACCGCCTTCGGGCGGTTTTTTCGTTATCCTCTTTTGGTAGTCATTGCTTTTTTGTAGGTGTCGAGATGGTTGAGCGCGATGCCGGTGCCTTTTGCAACACAAAATGGTGCATCGGGTGCCAAGACCGCGGGCACACCCGTGCGCCGAAAGACGAGCTCAGGCAAGTGGCGTAGCTGTGACGTGCCGCCGGTCATGATGATGCCCTGATCAATGATGTCGGATGCGAGCTCGGGCGGCGTCTCTTGGAGAACCGCACGAATGGCTTTTATCATCTCGCGAAGCTCGCGACTAATCGCACGGACTATTTCGTTGGTGCCGATGGTCACGGTGCGTGGAAGCCCCGAGAGCAAATCGCGACCTTTAATGGGCATCGAGAGTTCTTCTTCGACGGGGACTGCAGAACCAATGCCGATTTTAACGTCCTCTGCGGTTGAGTCACCGATGGCGAGGTTGTACGTCTTTTTGATGTAATCTGTGATGGCGACGTCAATACGATTCCCCGCGCACTTCACGCTCGTTGATGCAACAATGCCTCCGAGCGCGACCACGGCGACATCAATGGTACCGCCACCGATGTCAACGATCATGTGGCCACGCGGCTCGTGTATCGGGATGCCTGCACCGATGGCGGCAAGAATCGGTTCTTTGATCACATACGCCTCGCGTGCGCCCGCCTTAACTGCTGCTTCAACGACTGCACGCCGCTGCGTCGACGTCACACCGGCCGGCACTGACACCACAACATCGGGTCGAAAAAAAGTGTACGCGCCGAGCGCCTTGCGAATATAGTAGCGAAGCATCGCTTCGGTTACTCGATAATCAGCGATCACGCCATCCTTCATCGGTCGATACGCAACGATCGATTCTGGCGTGCGCCCGATCATCTCTTTGGCGTCTGCACCTATCGCTACGATTTTTTTACCGTTTTCGCTCATAGCGACAACCGACGGCTCGTTCAGAATGATGCCCTTTCCGGGGACAAACACCAGCGTTGTTGTTGTTCCTAAATCAATGCCGAGCTTTGGGGAGAGAAATGAAAACATGGGTCTGCCCAGTATAGCAATGGCGGCCGCGTACGCGAATTTTGCACTCGACAACAAGTCATGTTATAAAGCCGTAACCACTGGAGAAGCTCCCCGGTACAATTCGCAACTATGGGCATCGAAAAAAAGGATATTGCCGGACCCTACACGGAAATTGAACCCATGGCAACCGGCGGATATCGTCCGACGAGACGATGGCTCGAACAAAACGGCGTGACAAAAGCTTTTGACCCGTTTACGGATACGATGAATACTGGGCCCAAAAGAAACACGGTCGGTAACGGATACGGGAGTGACCCAATTCTCTTCTAGTTTTATTGTACGAGCGAAGTACGCTAACTCTCCACTCGTTTTATTGAAAGTCCAAGCGCCGAAAGGCGTTGAACGATATGCGCGTACCCACGATCAATAATATGCGCGTTATTGATGGTGGATGTGCCACTCGCTATCGCCGCAGCGAGCATATACGCGAGACCCGCGCGAATGTCCGGTGTATCAATGGTGGCCGCGGTAAGTGATGTTGGCCCGCGGATAACGGCACGATGTGGACTCATGAGCTCAATGTTGGCGCCCATGCGGACTAATTCTTTAGTATACGCGAGACGCCCATCAAAAATGCTTTCAATAACAACGCTCTCCCCCGTCGCCTGCGTCAGAAGCACCACCTGCGGCGACTGCGCATCAGTGGGATACCCTGGGTACTCGTGCGTGCGAAGACGTGCAGCCGTAAGTCTTTCTGGCGCTTTGACATGCATGCCAGTGCTATCGCTCAACACTGAAACACCCATAATTTCCAACGCATCTATCACCGCGTCGAGGTGCGTGCGATCAGCATTGGTCACCGTGATGTCTTGCCCCAACAGCGCGCCAAGCGTTAAAAAAGACGCTGCTTCAATTCTATCTGGAATAACTTTTGTTGCCGTCGATGGTGCCGTGAGCGATGTCGGTGTAATGAGGATGGTTGGTGTTCCTGCCCCTTCAATTTTCGCGCCACACGATTGCAAGAATTCGGCTGTCGCCACTACCTCTGGTTCCATCGCACAATTTTTTAATGTTACCGTTCCAGTCGCTGCGGTGGCTGCAATCAGTATTGACTCGGTGCCCGTCACAGACACCACATGGAAAAAATACTCGCCGCCGGTTAGTCCGTTTGGCGCTGACACCGTATACGAATCTGCATTTTCAGTGACCGTTGCGCCGAGCTTAGTAAACGCATTTAAAAAGACATCGACTGGCCGCTCGCCGATGAGATCCCCTCCCGGGTGTGGAAAGGTAACAGACTTGTTTCGTGCGAGCACGGGGCCAGTGAGAAGCACGCTCGCGCGTAGTGATTTTGCTGCAGCGCGATCCAAAACTGTCTGAGAAAGGTCTTGTGTTCTCACAGAAAGCGTGTCACCAGCATACGTGACAAACGCGCCTAAACCCTCAAGGATCGATATCATCGAGCGGATATCAGCAATCTCCGGGACGTTGCTGAGTTTTGTCTCTCCCTCGACGAGCGCCGCAGCTGCCATGAGCGGGAGCACAGCATTTTTTGATCCATAGACCGGTATCGAGCCGCTCAGTTTTTTCTCACCACGGGTCCCCTCAATGACGAAAGCGCTCGGCATGGGTATAGTATACGGTATGTACTTGATTGTGGTCGCACCGCTCATTCGTGGTTCTTTGAAGCTGGGAAACCTCACCTACTTTTCTCGGAGCGCAATTCCCCCTGGATCGGTTGTCCCCATACAACTAAGAAAACGTCGCGCACGTGGGTTGGTGCTCAGCGTCAGCCCGCTCAAAGATTCAAAGTCTCTCGTTAAAACCTCAAGCTTTGCGCTTCGAAAAATTGACGATAGCAAACTGCCTACCGTACTCTTACCAGAATTTCTGCGAATGACCGAGCGAATGGCAGAGTATTTTGTGACTGAACCGGGCACAATACTTTCCGCTCTGACGTTTGCACAGAGTCTCAATGAGGGGCGAACACTACCGACAAAACAAAAAGCAACCACAGCGCCGGATACGACTATTCTTCAGGCTGAAGAATCAGAACGACTCACAGTGTATAAAAATATTGTGCGAGAGTCGTTTGCACGTGATTCATCGACACTGATTGTTGCCCCGACCATCGCTGACGTCGAGAGAATATATGCCGCCCTATCACACGGGATACAGACACGCGTTTTTATGCTCTCAAGTGACCTGAGTGCTGCAGCGCTCAAAAATGCATGGGGTCGTATTCTCGCGTCCCCGCGCGCGGTCTTAGTGGTTGGCACTCCGCCCGCGCTATCACTGCCCCGACATTTTGACACCATAGTGATCGAGCGTGAGGCTGCCCCTGCGTGGCGTGGTCGCGAGGCCCCGCACATCGACTATCGGAGAGCTGCAGAGTTGTTAGCACACGAAACGAATGCAGCGTGCATTCTCGCTGATTTTCCTGTGCGTGTGGAATCTCGGGCTCGAATCGAGTTTGGTGAAGTAGACGAGCATTATCGACCACAGGCACGACCCTTGAGTCTCGCCCGCGTTTCTATCGTCGACCCAAGAGAAACAGATGTGCAAAAAAAAGACAAGCGAACGTTTGCACCGCTCTCACCAGCGTCGCGAGCTGCCATTGACGATGCACTAAAAGCAAGAGAGCATGTGGCGATCATCGCTTCACGTCGTGGCTTAAGTTCTTTAACCATTTGTAATTCATGTGGCACGTTAGTGGCTGATGCTGCGGGGATGCCCATGACGCTCATGCATAGCGAAGCGGGTAATGTTTTTATTTCACGACGCACCGGCGAAGTACGTGATGCTGCTATCTCGTGCACAACTTGTGGCGGATGGGATCTCGTCACCCTTGGGGTTGGTGTTGAACGCGTCCAAGACTATGTGACAAAGATGTACCCTGGCGTCGCTACTTTCTCAGTTACCGCTGACACCGCGCCGACACACCGCATTGCAAAAAAAATTGTAACTCGACTTGCGCACGCGTCGCCTGCGATTGTCGTCGGGACTGAACGCATGCTCCCGTACCTCACCACGTGCCACACATCCGTTGCATTGGTAGACCCACTTCTTGGCGGCTCATCATGGCGAGCTGACGAGCGTGCCCTCCTTTTACTTGCGAC
>JBBTWN010000016.1:0-51464 GCA_038062735.1 Patescibacteria group bacterium | reverse complement strand
TGGTAGCGCCCTGGGCGACTTCTCGAAGCTCTGCTGACACTGTCGCTGACACGTCGTATGGTCGAACATATGACTCGCATAATTGAAGGCCTGCGGGGACCGGACGCGAAGCATCAGCCGCAAATGCAGAAAATGGCATTGTCGCTATAAGAAGTATTAGAAGAGCCGCGATTGGCTGATACATTTTCATATTATAGCTCTTGGAATCGCGGTGTTAGTCGAACAGTCGCTGAGACAGAAACGGGTTGATGATCAAGATTCATGCATGAAAGTGTGAAAGTGACTTCACCGTTCAAGGATGACGACACGTTCGTGCCCGACGAACCGGTGAGATTGCTCCATGCGTCCCCGTTGTCACCCGACAACGTACATGAATCTGTTTCAACATTTTGGGCGCTCCATGTTATCGCTGCGGTGGTCCCCGGCTTTACAACGTTCGGCGTTCCTAGAGATCCCCCACTGGGAAATGCGGTGACTGAGAGGTCAGCTGACGCCAGTACTTCTTCTGTGCCATCAAGAAGTGCCGTACATGCAGCATCAGCCGGATAGTCAATAAAGGTGTTGCCATTGTTATCAATGTCGTCTGCACACTCTGGAGTAGGTGTAACAGTGAAGGTAAAGTATCCGGTCGAGCAGTTATTCGCTTCGTCCACCTCACCAACGACCGACGTCGGCGAGTCTGCACACATGCGGACTCTGTGTGTTCCAGTGACCGCGGTCCATGATGGTGATATAACACTCTTTGACTGCCCCGCGAGCATTCCGTCCACAGAATTCGCCGCATCAAGATTCACATCCCAAGAACCGTTGTCATTGAGATCGACCTGGAAACGATTACTGAACGTTGAAGTTGTATCGCCGTTACCATCGTTATTTACGTTTGCAAAGAATGTTACTGAAGCACCGTTGTAGAGAGAGCCAGAATTAAGCCCTGGTGTACCGGAAGTGAGATCAACTGCAGACGTGATGGTAAGTGTCGCTGAATCGGCGTCAGTACCTGAGGTCCCCGTGCATGAGACAGAGAATGTCGTGGTGGTGTAGACTGGACCTGTCGAAACTGTGCCGCTGGTAGCACCCCCCGTTGAAAAGCCGGTGCCGGTGCAATCCGTCGCGTCTGATGAAGACCAAGTAATAATCGCGCTCTGCCCTCCCTCAAATGCATCTGGCTCAATCGTGACCAGCGCAACGGGCGGAGGCGGAGGTGCGGTGCTAATGAAAATAGTATGTGTTGACCACGTTGAAGTCGCACCATTCGAATTTTGTGTGAATGCCTGTAATGTTGACGAGCCGGTGGTTAACCATGTTCGCGTTGCATCTTGATACACACCACTCCCGACATACCCACTCGCGGGTAGGTATTGATCGACGACGCTGTTGTTGTCCCAATCAATGCCGTAACGCACCGTGGTTGATGCAGGATCGGTCGCAGCGAACGAAAATACGTATGCTGAATTGGTGTACCCCGTCGTAGGACCCGAGATAAATGGTGCATTTGGTGTGGCGGCCACCGTAAAGACTAACGGACTACCGCAGTTGTTCGACTCGTTTGTCTCGCTGATTGCTGATGTAGGAGTGTCTGCACACAACCGTATGGCGTGTGTTCCAGTTGTCGCACTCCAAGTCGGTGATAGTGCTGTTTTTGACTGACCTGATGCGATGCCGGCGATGGAACTCGTTGCAGTTAGATTAGTATTCCATGAACCATTATTCCCGAGATCGATTTGGAAGCGGTTATTAAACGTGCTGGATGTTGAGCCGGTTCCACCGTTCGTCACAGTACCGCGCCAACGAACTGGTGCCCCGGCGATCAACGAGCCCGAATAGATACTTGGCACGCCAGCAGTCAGCTCAAACGTACCAGAGCTAATGCCCACAGTCGCTGTCGACGTGGAGGTGCCGCCAGCACCTGAACACGCAACAGTGTAGGTGGTTGTTGCTGACGGCGATACCGCGGCAGAACCACTCGCGCCGCCGCTCGTTGAAAAGTTTGTGCCCGTGCACGATGTCGCGTTGGTTGAAGACCACGTTAGAGTCGCGCTGTTACCCATCACCACCGTTGTTGGTGAGGCTGAAATGTTTGCGGTGGGCACAGGATACGTAACCGTCACGGTCGGATTGTTTGAACTCGCCGTGGTACCGCCTGCACCTGTACACGAGACAGAGTATGTCGTTGTGGTACTCGGCGAAACGACGACCGAGCCCGACGTGGCGCCGTTGGTCGAGAAGTTTGTACCGGTGCACGACGTCGCGTCGGTCGAAGACCAGGTAATCGTCGTATTGTTGCCGACAACAATCGTTGGCGGTGAAGCTGAAATGTTTGCGGTGGGTGCGGGAGTAGTAACCGTTACCGTCGCGTTTCTGATCACCGATTGATATGTGGCGGAGCCGCCGGAGCACTGATATAGGTCGGTATAAATGTTACATCCGTTGATCGTATTGATTTTACACATGCTAGAGCCCGTGCACGCCAATCCCTGTGGGTTATCAGGGCAATCTGGCAAAAAACCATACGCTCTATTTGTATCCGTGAGTGGACATGAGAAATCAGTGATATCTGACTCCTGGTACTCCCACGTTCCTGACCCGCCCGATGGGGAGCCGCTCGAACAGGTGATTGCATATTCTGTAAAAGTGCTCGGTGAGACCACTAAGGAGCCAGAAAGCGCACCTCCCGTTGAAAAATTGTTCCCAGTACACGAGGTTGCGTTTATTGAAGACCACGTGAGTGTCGAGTTACTTCCACTGGTTATCGACGTCGGGTTCGCCGTAACGCTCGCATCTATTGATCCAGCAATGGACACCGTCACGCTACTGTTTGCCAACCCACCGGCACCGGAGCAGGTCAAGGTGTACGTTGTTTCTGACGTCGGGGACACGACCACAGAGCCTGAAGTCGCATTCCCCGTTGAAAATCCTGTACCGGTACATGATGTCGCATTAGTCGACGACCAAGTAAGAGTAGAGTTTGATCCTAGATTTATGGACGTGGGGCTTGCGGTAAGGGACGCGGTTGGAGATGACGGACCAACACAGGCAGTGCCAGAGCGGTATGTGTTTGGACCACTTGGCGGTTTTGCAACAGTCCCGGTGATGCTTGGAAACCCGGCACATACAGAATAATAGGGATCAAAATTGCCCGGGCTGTAGGTTGTTGTCTGGTTCCAATACGGGAAACCGGCATCAGCGGCAGCTGTGCCACAGTCATAAGGGTACTGGAGCCCTTCGTTCGCATAGAGCGTCTGCTGGGCAGATGTCGTATACCACTGATTGTCCGTCAGCGTCGGTGTGCATGCTCCGCCGACCGTGAAGGTATAGTCCGCTCCACAGTTGTTACCCTCGTTCGACTCGGTAACTCCTGATGTGGGTGAATCAACGCACAAACGGATTTTATAGGTGCCGGTGGTCGCAGTCCATGTGGGTGACACAAATGTTTTTGTTTGCGCAGCGTTGATACCTGCAGTTGAGCTCGTCGCGTCAAGGTTCGTGTCATAGGTACCATTTGCACCCAAATCAATTTGGAAACGGTTTGAAAATGTAGCAGATGTACTCGTGCCACCACCATTGGCTACCGCGCCGGAAAAGGTAATGGCTGCGCCGTTAACAAAAGAGCCTGAATTGAGTGTCGGAGTCCCAGCAGTGAGATCAACAACTTGCGTAACCGACACTGTGGCACTCACGAGAGGCGACGTGCCGCCAGGGCCGTTACAGGTGATGCTGTAAGTCGTGTTTGCCGCCGGCGAAACGACGACCGAGCCCGACGTTCCGCTCGCGGTGAAGCCGGAACCCGAGCACGATGTCGCATTGGTCGAGTTCCAGTTGAGCGTTGAGGTTGCACCAGCGTTTATGGTAGAGGGGCTTGCAGAGAGCGACGCCGATGGCATTGGAGTAGACGAAACGATTACCGTTTTTGAGGAGGAATTTTGAGTAGTCGGCGGCTCGGTGTTGTAGCACGTAATCGTGTAGCTTGTAGTAACGGCAGGACTAACAGAGTATGCGCCGTTATTCTCGTTACTCCCACCTGTCCCGTTCCCTGAGCAGAAATCGGCGTTTGTGGCGCTCCAGGTCAGCGTTGCCGTACCACCGGGAGCGATGGTGCTCGGCGTTGCGTTGAAGGTAAGACCGACTGGCCCAATCGCGTGCGCCGTATCGCTTGCAAGGAAAACAACCAAGACTATCGCGATGGTGAAGAGCGCTCTGGGCATCAAAGCTTTTTCTCGTATCATAGGGCCATGTTAAACGAGACCATTGAATGTTCGCTAGAACTCCTCAAATGACGGCGCGATCTTACAGTCAACATTTTTGGTTACTTGCGTTCCAGTTACACCGATGCAGCGAAGCGTGTATGGGGTTGTTTGCATGAGCGCGGGGGTAAGAACTTGTGACTGACTAATAACGCCATCAACAGCGGTGAAGAGCCGAGAGACACCAGAACCAGTTAGTGAGCAAGAAACTACGTTTTTTGCAGAAATCTGAAGCGTACAGCTCTGACCCTTTCTGATGAGCGGAGGATTTGCCGTGATATTTAATTCTGGCTCTCCCCCACCCAAAAGACATTCGCCGTTCGAACATCCGTATGGACAGTTTTCAACAAACGTTTCGTTACAACTAGCATCGCGGTGGTATACATCTGAGTTCTTGCAGAAGTTCGCAGCTGTACAGGACGTGCCGGTAATAAAGACACCGCCGCCGCCGCCACCACCGGAGCCACCTCCGCCACCAGATCCTCCACCTCCATCACCGCCGCTGGTACAGCTTTCATCAGTACACTGAAGTCCGTTACAAATAGTTGTTACTGCTGGTGTCGAAGGAGAATTGTCATTTACGGTAAGCGATGCAGTTTTTGTACCCTCGGTGGTATACGTCTTTTGTACACTTGCCGAACTGCCCGAGAGTCCATCGGTTCCGGTCCATGAATAGGTGTATGGAGACGTGCCTCCACTTACTGTCGAACTCCATCTAATGGAGTCCCCGACCTTGCCTGTCGTTTTATTGGGTGAACATGAAACGGTGAGGCCATTTGAACCAGTCTCATCGTCATCGTCAGGGCCTTCACAGCCAGAATCTTGAGGAAAATCCTCATCACTATCTTGATCATTATCATACCCGTCTGAGCATTGTGGTGCATCAGTTTCGTCATCATCATCTGGCGATGAACAGCCGGGATCGTTCATGTCGACGAGTGTATCTTCAGGATCGCTGTTGTCGATGCCATCAGAACATTGTGTTTCGGTCACCTCGACACCACCACAGTCCGGCGTCAGACACGAACAGGTAGCCGCAGAACAAATGGTGCCGCTACAATCTGCAACAATGGTTTGAGGTTGTGGTGCTGGCGCGCCACTCACGGTGAGTGTCCCAGATTGGCATGAAGCGCTGGTACCCGGCACGATAGTCGTACTCCCCGGCTTCACACAACTAAATGAGGTACTCATGTGGACGCTCACACCAGCAGTGCGAATCCATCCAGAACCGTTGTATGACACCACGCCGTTGTTCCCGGGACTTGTGTAGCTGCGTGCTCCAATATTGCTTGCGGTAGCGCCTGCTCCATCGATAAGTACACAGACACGATTCATGGTAGTTTGGTCATTCGCAAAGCCGGTATTGCCCTGCACCGCAGGAAGGTTGATGCCGCTCGCCTGCATATCAGCGATCACCGCCGAGCTGGTGTATGCCTGCGTCTCAGTATGAGAGATGGTGGAGGCGGGGGAAGTGGTTTGGGTGCCAGATGTTGAATACGTCAGGGTGTATGTGCCACTCGAGGTCGGTGATATTACTTTCGATCCTGAGGTTGCAGGAGTTACCGGCCCAATACCGTTGTTAACCGATGCTGACACTGCACCATTTGCAGTCCAAGACATGGTTGTTGACTCCCCGGTTTGAATAGTCGATGGAGAAAATTGAAGCGAGCAGTTACCGCCGCTCGTCATAGCACCTGCGGCGCACACTCTACCGGAGTCGTACCTCGTATCCACATTGCTCGCGACGATAGCGGGCTTAGCGGCGAGTGCACCTGGGCTTGTGAGTCCATAGCAAACAGTAAAGACCGGGTCAACCTGGCAGATATTGCCGACACATGATGTTGTTCGTACGGAGCGATTCCAGTATTCATAGCCTGCGCTTGCCGCTTCGGCCGCACAATCGTGCGGGCCATTAAGACCCTCATTTGCAGTTAACACTGCGCTCCCGGAATACCACTGATCGGGATTGTTTGCTTCTGAGCATTGTGTGCCGAGCACAAATCCATCAACGGTCTGAATGTCGGGGAACTTATAGATAGTTGGGGGCTCAAACGAGTTTATAAGATCGTTGATGCTTGGTCCAAGTTCAATGTTCATTGGTTGGATGTAGCCTCCTCCACCAGTGGTCGTTGTCGTATTTTGAACACACTGCCAGCCAGTCTGGCATCCGCCTGAGCTAAATGACGGCTGCCAGGTGCCACCTGTGCACGGTGCAATTGGTGTCACCCATCCGATTGCAGGACAAATCGAAGCTGGAGGTATTATAAATTGTGGCGGCGTGGTTGGGGGCGGAGGCGGAACAGTCGGAGCAGTGCTCGGTGGTTCGGACGTTTGTGGTGCATTCACCACGAGCGATGGCGTATATTTAACGGTTAGTTTTCCTGCTTTATGGCCAGCAGTTGTGTATGTTTTTTGTGCTGTTTGTCCTGTCCCTGTCAATCCATCGGTGCCACTCCATGAGTATGAATAATTACCCTCACCCCCAGTCACGGATGAGTTCCAAGTTACTGCCTGGCCAGTTTGCGCCTGCGATGGAGTTGGGCTGCACTGGACAGTGAATGGCGTTTCTTCAACTGGGTCTGGCTGTGACACACTGACGCTTGCACTTGCAGAAGCGGTTGGTGCACTTCCTACGGTCGTACTCCCCGGCTTCACACAACTAAATGAGGTACTCATGTGGACGCTCACACCAGCAGTGCGAATCCATCCAGAACCGTTGTATGACACCACGCCGTTGTTCCCGGGACTTGTGTAGCTGCGTGCTCCAATATTGCTTGCGGTAGCGCCTGCTCCATCGATAAGTACACAGACACGATTCATGGTAGTTTGGTCATTCGCAAAGCCGGTATTGCCCTGCACCGCAGGAAGGTTGATGCCGCTCGCCTGCATATCAGCGATCACCGCCGAGCTGGTGTATGCCTGCGTCTCAGTATGAGAGATGGTGGAGGCGGGGGAAGTGGTTTGGGTGCCAACGCCAGAACACGTGACGGTGTAGGTTGTTGTTTGTGCTGGAGAAACGACGACCGAGCCACTGACCGCTCCTTGTGTATTGAAATTAGTTCCAGAACATGAGACGGCGCCTGTTGATGACCACGTGAGCATTGACTGCTCTCCTCTTAAAATAGAGGTTGGGTTTGCAACTAAAGATGCGGACAATGCAGCAGGGGCGACGCAACTTGTAACGGGTACTCCGCTTGGATCGTTGCATGAATAAATCGTCGTTGCTATAACACAACCGCTCATCGAAGTCAGTACATTCGCCTTGCACCGCCCGGTAGTGCAACTCCCTCCTTCAGTAAAGCTACCTGGATTTGGACAGGTAGGAACTGCAGAGTAGGCTCCGGTTCGATTTGGATTAGCAACGGGACACGACATGTCGGAAAGGTCAGAACCTTGGTATTGCCATGTACCAGTGCATGATGCTGCAGCGACGGGTGCGGGGTCGACACTCGAACCCAATACAACCGCTGTGCCAATTAACAAACCCGCAATGACGAAAGAAAAAAGTGCTTTGTTCATGGTGTGACAATGGTTGCAAAACCTTGGAGGCTACTAATTCGAGCAACTGATGCTGATTTGAGCTTAATCGCAAATACATCGGTCGTTACCGGTTCTCCTCCTCTTTCCACTATAGTTTTTGTAGCTACGAGCACCGAGCCGTCCTCGGTAAACCCGAGTGAACTAACCGCTAGTTCTGAATTCAAATAAATAGGTACATAGGTACCTCGCTCAGTCCGTTCAAACACCTGGACCGAACCATCGGCGGGGCTCTGCCATGCTATACGCTCGCCGCCTGACCATACGGCAAGTGGTGTTTGGAGAGTCGGGGACACCGGCGAGGCGATAAGGATAGTTGTTCTATTTTCAATATCCGCCATGACAACGCCCGCAGGAGTAAGTCCAATGACAGAGCCGTCAGAGCGCTGGTAGAGCTTCGCGCTCGAACTCACCACGAGGTTGGCGTCAATGGACTCATTTTCAACAAGTTCCTTGTTCGACAACGAGTAGGTGTAGAGCGTGCGGTCGCCAGTAACATCACGAACGATCAACGAGACGCTGCCGCTCACTGAAGTCATCGTCCACACCACATAAAAAACAACGATGAGGATGACAACAACCACTACCATCAGTATGAGTCGTGTAATATGTGCACCTTTGTGCGACGGTACCTGATTCAAAACGCCCATCGGAGGCTGAGTACCTGGTGGCATAGCCGAATGGTAGCACCTATCTTTTAGTCAAGACACGTTTTCCCCACTCACGTTAATTTGCGCCAAGAATTGTTATCTGACTTTGAAAAAATTCTGCATGCTTCATGACACCATCGCCATAAAATGCGTATGCACTTTTATTTGCATTGCCCCATCCTGCAAAATAGCGAAGCGCGGCCAAGCGTTCCGCGGCGGGAGTTCCGGCGGCCGCTCCGTTCTCTTTCATCAAGAGTGCGGTCGCCATAAACGCGTCCGCATTTTGCCACGGGTCAGATGGCGTTGATTTGCCGAGTGCTCGTCTGATGATGTCTTTGTTCTCGTCATACGCCCATGGACCTGCATAGGTGCCGTCGGTGCCCTTTCCGCACTTACCTGTTGTGGTGTTTATGAAGCCGCCATAGCACGCCCATGTTGATGGGATAAACTGTCCAGGCCCCATAGCTCCTCCCCACCCGTAGCCTGGCTGTTTTGAAACGGGCATACGATCAGGGTTGTAGCCCAAAGCCTCTGTGATCGCTTTGTAGACCGGAACGTCTCGCGTCGGATGCATATCAATGCTCCACGTTCCCGTGCCAAGGTTCTCTCCAAGCTCGGTCTCCTGTTTTAAAACACCCAAAATAAGCGCTGCGCGGACTCCCGTTTTTCGGCTTGCTTGGTTTGCAAGGTCAAGCGCTGTTCCAAACGGGATCGCCGCAGAGTCACGCAGACCAAAAAGTTCTGAACGGATTTGTGCGGCACTCCGTTCGCTCGCCTTAATAACATCTTGGTACACCTTTTCGACACCCTTGGTCACTTTCAGAATGGAGGAGCGCTCTTTCTGCTGCTTTTCAATTTTCTGCTTTTCAAACAGCTGTAATTGTTTTAAATCCTCTTCTTCACCTACTCGTTCTTCAAGCTGACTCTTTGCGCGACTGGTCACCTCTTTTGCTTCTGCAATGGCGATAAACGAATCTGAAAGTGCACGTTGAATAACTGCAAACGAATCAAGATCACCATAAAACTCTGAGATGCCCTCTGCGCGAAGCGCAAACTCTGCTACGGTGTGCTCATCAATGAGGTGCGTTTTTCTTAAAATTTCTGCTAATGACTCACGCTCGCGGAGTATTTTTTCGTCCAACTCTCTGATCGTCTTTGATTTCAGACTGATGTCGTCAGAGAGTTTGACAATTGATAGGTCGCGGGCTTTGATAGAAAGTTGCGCTTTCCTAATTTCTGCATCGAGAAGACCAATATCCCGTTCAAGTGATTGTCGTTCTTTTTGTTTCTCGGAGAGAACCCCGCGCTGCGCAGCAATGTCAGCTTCAATCGCCTGGAGCTGTCGTTCGAGTTCAGCGCGGTGCGCAGCAACGTCAGCACTGGTCACTTCAGCCAACGTCATCCCTGGGATAAGGAAGACCAGAAGAACCACGCATGCTAAAAGGCGCGTCATACCTCTAGTATAACGTACGTGGTATAACTTTATGACGTACGCAACTCCGCAGGGGTGTCGAGCAACTGATGAGCTATCTTAATATCCTTTCCTAATTCTCTTTTAATCCGTACACGGGCCCAATTTGCTTCGCGCGCAGCACGAACATTTACATCGCGCAAACCTCCCATTGCCGATCGAATCTCGCCTCTAACAAAACTTCCATCTGACTTTGGAATAAGAGTACGCGAAAGTCGAGCGTCGCGCATAGCGTCATCACGAATTTTTCCAAACAAAGAATGCTTTTTCTGCATAGATTCGACATGCTGTAATGTCGATTTAACAAAACGGAGCTTTATTTCTTCAGGAGTGCTGGACTTAAACCACCCGAACATACGTGCAGTGTATTTCGTACACGTTGAGCTGTCAATAGTTATGCTGCTGGCGTCTCGCCCTCCGCTCCTGCAATAATCTCTTCTTCTTTCTTACCGCGCTCAACAGCGTCACCAATCGCTGCCATATCAACCTCCGCCGGCGCTTCAACAACTTCCTCTTGGTTTGCTGCGGCGGCGATCGCTACCACTTCGTCTGGCTTCTCGATAAGCACCACGCCGGCTGGAAGTACAACATCTTTTGCAAGCACGTGATCGCCAATAACAAGGAGTGGCGAAATGTCGGCAGTGAGTTCGTGTGGGAGGTTCATTGGATCAGCTTCAACCTCGAGTTCATGCATGATTTTAACAAAGTTCGCGCCTAGGTCCCGAACAGCAACTGACTCGCCCGTAAACGTAAGTGGCACCTTGACCTGAACCTTCTGACCCTTCACGATGGCATAAAAATCTGCATGGCGGATCGTGCCAGTTAAGGGATCATGATCTACTTCGTGGATGAGGGTCGGAACTGACTCCCCATCTATTGAAACGTTAATTACCGTTGATTCACCGGCCATCTTAAAGAGCTTCTCAAATTCACGGGTGTTTAGAGTGATGGGGGTCGATTCCTGCTTTGGACCATACACAACCGCCGGCATTTCACCGCCTTTTCTCAAAGATGCAACGCCCTTTCCAAGTGCTGTGCGCTTTGACGCTTTGATATCCAGTGCTGCCATAGTCCCCCTACTATACCCGACCTCTCATAAAAAATCAAAGCGTATCGTTCCAGGATTTTGGCCACCAAAAGAACGAGCGGACGTGCATCAAATTTCGTAATTTAGTAAAGAGGAGAATGAAGAGAAATGCTATTGAAAAAAGGCACCATATCGCCGGCTGCTCGTTCGGGTTTGAGGTAGTGAGAAACGAAAGGATAGGCCCCGTGATAACGGTAAACATAACGCCCTTCCACGATCCATACAAAAGTGGGAGCACAAAGACCCCCAACGCAAAGGCTGGCACGTACGGCAGTGCATCGTTGAGTGGTACAGACCACGCGAGATGCCATGAGCCAGTAAATGTACACAACTCACGCCCACAGAGATACGACCCTGCCTGACATTGGGCTAATCCATCGATCGGATAGATGCGAACGAGCATGATGACGGCGAGCGCAAAGCAAAACACGAACACCCACGGGAGAATACGCTGACGCACACCTTTTGGAATAAAATACATGTACAGCGCATTGAAAAAGAACGGTTGAAATGCGATGTGGAAATAGCTCAGCAGTGTGAGCATCTGATTTTGTGACGATGTGCAGTTATCGATCACTGGGTAGCTCAGTGTTTGTAGAATCTCCATCCCAGCAAAATACGCGAGCGGTATCCACAATAAACTCGGGTCACCCCTCCGATACGAGTAGATAGTTGCGGCGACACCGACGATGGCTAACCCGGCTGATGCCTCTACACTCCAACACATGTAGGGATGGTATCACGCAGATTCACTACGCTAACGAACGCCACTTTTTAAAAAGTAACGTGGATCGCGCGACACGACAGGATCTCCTCCCTTAAGATGTCGTGCGCTGATATACCCTGCGGGTGAGACAACCGTTATCTCGTATCCGTCCCTCCATCCATTGACCACGCCATCGAAGAATTGAACGCGAACACCCTCGACGAGCCCCCGCCTCCCGATCTCTTCAAATCGCATCGCGAGCTGCCCTCTATATCGTGCGCGCGGACTTTCCATCTGGCTACCCTACACGAGCAACACGTGTAGGTCAAACTACTTCTGCTGGTGTAAATTCTTTATAATTTGTATCGAGTTCATTCAAAAGTATGTCGCCAAGCTCTTTAATAGTCGGGTCGACAGCAAACGTGTCGACGCCGTAGCGCATAGTGAAGTCGTAGTGTGTCTTAAACATGACACTTTTTGTATATTCAATACACTGGAGCTTTCCTTCAAATTTATCAAGCGCTTTCACCACGCGTGCTTCGTATGAAGATTGATTTTCAAACTCGAGCCAGTACGTCATGAGTGCCTCTGCATCGACGTTGGGGAGTTTTGAAAAAATTATTTCTGCCGCACTTTTTTCACGTTCAAACTTTTCTTCTGCGAGCACATCATTAAACGCGTGCGAGTCCTCGCCCGTGCCGGACACACCCAAGGGACTGGGGTCCCCTGCGATTAGCTCGGGTATGTCGTGGATAAGGAGCATCGTCATCGCCTTTTTAAAATCAAAAGGTTTCGCGAGACGCGGCTCGAGAACAACAAGAAGCATCGCCATGCGCCACGAATGATCGGCGTTCGACTCATAGTGGTGTGGCTGTGGATACTCTCGCCAAAACGTCTGTCCAACAAACCGTTCTAGTTTTTTAAACCCCTCTATGTACGTCGTAAACTCAAAAATCTTTTTAATATCACTCATGTTATTTTGATGTATCGAGATGAGCCGCAGCTTGGTCGAGGGTGAGGCCGACTTTTTTGCCTGGGTTAAAAATGTTCAGCGGGTCGAATATTTTTTTTATTTGCGTAAAAAGTGCATACATCTCGTGTCCAAACTGCGCCTCGACGTAGGGTGTGCGGATTAATCCATCGTTGTGCTCACCTGAAATTGAACCCTTATACGAGAGCACGAGCGAGTGAACCTTCTCGACGAGCTCGCGCATCAAGGACGCGATACGCGGATCTTTAAAGTCGAGCAGTGGAAAGATATGAAAGTTTCCATCCCCCACGTGCCCCGTCACTGCGTATGGAAATCGATATGAATCGAGAATCGCAGTCAGCTTTGGAAGAAATTCTGGAAGCGAGGGCGGCGGCACCACAAAGTCGTCGATGATAGGTGCCGTGCGTCTTCCACGTACTTTTTTCCGCAGTAAATTAAATGCTTCGTGACGAATGGTCCAATACTTTCGTGCGGCGCGCTCGTTTTTAACAATGTGCATTCGCTCCGTCATCGAGAGTGGATCAAGATGGTCATAGAGCTCTCGAACTTTTTGTAGTACTGCTGCCTGCGACTCCCCGCGAAACTCAATCATCAACACCAATTTTGGCACCCCGCCAGTAAGCACCATCCACATCTCGGGTAAAAATGAAAGAACGAGTGAGATGATATTCGTTTTCATCTGTGCAGCAAATTCTGGAAAATATTTAACCGCTAATGAAAATGTATGGTCGTCATATGACTCAAAACTGTCTGGCTTGAACTTCAGCACTTCTGGGATGAATGGGCCCAAATCATTTATGTCTTTAACAAATACCACGAGCATAGATGAGTATGGTTCTGGTTTGGTGAGTGCAAATTGAATGTTGGTGATGATGCCGAGTGTCCCTTGTGCACCAACCATGAGCCGAGCAAGATTAAGCTTCGTGATGCCGTCGCCGATGTCCCAAAGCGCATAGCCCGATGAATTTTTTTCAACCGTTGGTTTTGCCTTTTCAATAACTATTTTGTTATTTTGCAAAATACTAGAACAAGCGCGGTACACACCGCCTTCGAAGCCATGCTCGCGAAGTTTGGCAGTAAGTGCGGCACCTTCAAGATTTTTTAATGTATGCACCATGCCGTCAGCCATCACGACATCAAGCGATTCAACGTAGCGTGCTGTTTTGCCATACTTTAAATTTTTTTCTCCACCTGCGTTATTCCCCACCATACCACCGACGGTGCATATTTCGCGGCTCGCGGTGTAACTCGGAAGCTCCTGCCCGCTCAGTTTGGTCGCTGTATCAAAATCACGAAAGTATGTGCCGGGGAGCACCTCTGCGTGGCCGTCCACGACTTTTTTCACACCAGAGAAATACTTCAGCATATCAACGACAATGGATGTGGTGAGTGGTCCGCCCGACATGTCAGTGCCCGCTGATCGCGGCGTCAGTGATATCTCTTCGCCCTTTCGTTTTTTGTCGCTCACGAAGGTCACCAGTGCCTGGATATCTTTTTCGTCTCGCGGCCGCACCACGACTTCAGGCACTACTCGATACACGCTCGCGTCACGACTCGTCAGTTCGCGCGCCGCATCGCTGTCGTCAACGTCGCCACGTACCGCTCGTTTTAAATCATCAGCAAGACCCATAGTGCTATGATACCGCACGCTATACTAGCGATATGAAGACGAATGCAATCGCAGAAATTTCTTTCTGGTTGCATCTCCCTATTTTTATTTTTTGGGTGGGCACTTTTTTTGTTTCTACTACGTTTTGGCCTGATGTAGTTTACTATCATTTTTGGTTTATCGCTCTTTTGTATGTCTCCGGCTATGCCACCGGTCTTATCTACTGGCCTGTTACTAAAAAAGTACTTTTTCTTTGCCTACTGACCCTGCTCACACAGCGCCTCCGCGGCTACTCGTGGACTGCAAAGAAAACCTGGGATCATAGTTTTATTGGCGAGCTCTTAAACCGCGCGGGGTCACACGCACTCGATGGAAACAAATCTAGTTTTGACGTGGGGACGCTCCTCACCCATGCGACATTCGTCGTAGTTATACTCCAGTATTACTTTGGCATTTTTGTCTGGTAGCACACGGTATACTGGTCGTATGAAAAATATGGATTTTGTGGCGGTTGGAGATACCGTCGTCGATGATTTTATCAAACTGAAAGACGCGCATGTAAACTGTCGCATAAACAACGAGGACTGCGAGATTTGTATGCGCTTTGGCGATAAAGTGCCTTTTGAATCATCAACAATTATCTATGGTGTGGGTAACGCAGCAAACGCCGCAGTGTGTGCGGCGCGTCTTGGACTCTCATCAGGATTTGTGTCTAACACAGGCGCTGACCTGAATGGCGACAAAATACTCGAATACTTCAAAACGGAGAACGTTGATACCACTCACGTTGTGCAACATATCAACATACCAACCAACTATCACTATGTTCTTTGGTATACCGATGAGCGCACCATACTCATTAATCACCATGCGTACCCGTACCAGTTCCCCGTTGATCTGCCAGAGCCAAAAACAATTTACTTATCCTCGCTCGCAGGCGGTACTGAGTCGTATCATGACGACGTGGCGACGTACCTCGAGGTACACCCAAAAACATTTTTTGCATTTCAGCCGGGTACATTCCAAATCAAACTCGGCACTGATAGATTGAAACGATTGTATGTTCGTGCTGATTTGTACGTGGTGAACAAAGAAGAGGCACAGCGCGTTTTGGGTCTCCCCGACACTATGGATGACGTCGAGGTGCTTGCAAAAGGACTTCGTGCGCTTGGGCTAAAGACTATTATCATCACTGACGACAAAAATGGTGCGTACGCGCTTGAAGGTGAAAGCTTTTTTCACCTTCCTATGTACAAAGACCCGAATCCACCGATAGAGCGCACCGGTGCTGGGGACGCGTTTGCATCCACGGTCGCCGCATACATGACGATGGGTGGGGTGCCCTTGAAAGACGCGATGCAACGAGGTCTCATTAACGCCGCCTATGTCGTCCAAGACATTGGCGCGCAGCGTGGGCTACAGAAAAAAGAAAAACTCGACTCCCTCTTTAGCGCTTTGGCTCACTAGCGTCTTTTGCTTCAAGTGCGAGTGCTGCGCTGTCTGCTAACCATCGATGACCTGCAGATTGTGATCGAAGCTCGCCTTGCTGTTTTTTTAGTCCTCTTATTTGATTTCGTATGCCCCACGCAACCCGCGTTGCAGCTCTGCGTCGCTGGTCATGATCTGAAGCTATTGCAATGATACGCTCCCGAGAAAGACTCGTCGGAATTTCTCCATCGCCATTAATCTCGTGATCGCTTTTTCTTCCCATGTCGACACCTTACACGACCGCAGTTAGCGAGTCAAATCTCCTGTAGCACTTTAGATTCCGACTGTTCGTTCAGCGCCACACGCACATTTCTCCACAAAGTAACTATTTGATGTCCCGAACATTCCACCAGCGGCGTAGTCATATTTCGAATGAACCTCGTGCCTGTGTCTTGGATTACCCCCCTTCCACACAAGTAAAAGTGGTTTGACTTCTGGCTTCTCGAGATAAGATTTATATTTTGTACCGAGAACTGTGCTTCGCCGTTCGGCATTGCAACGACATTGCTCAACATATTCACTGTATGAACCAGAGGTCCGCGTCCTGTCCACAATATACCGATTATGACGGCTATGTTCATGCCCGGGGTCTGATCTACCACCAAACCATGTTCCGTCTGGTACTCCTTGACTCCTTATAGGATTGCTTTCGGCGCCATTGTTGCTCATGCGCCCATAGTACGCATAATGACGTCGAAGTCAAACTTAAATTTCTTTTGGCTCGATGCCCTCGTCGCGGAGCTGGTCGTTGACGTCGTGGATGTTGTTGATGGTTTCTGGCGTCATTTTGTAGGTGTCTTCGAGCACATCGCCCTCGCTACCTATGAGAAGCGCGTACGCGAGCGCAAAGAGGGCGAGAATAATGAGTCCAAACAGCGGCGCGTTTACTTTAGGGTTATGCATGAATCTAGTACCAATAGCCGTACTCTTTTATCTCTTTGATATTTTGCTCGTCCAAGATGCCTGCATGGCGACCGAGCACAAAGTCAGCGCACGGTACTACAATATTGTAGTTCATGCGGATACCCTTGTGGTGGAGATAGTGATGGAGATAGTGATAGCGTGCAAGATACTTATACGCCGTGTATTGTGTCCACCAGGGGCGGCGTGGATTATGCATTTCAGGATGCAGTGTATTCCACGCATACCGATGCACGATCATGAGTACAAAAAATACTATCGCGGGCACCACGGTCCCAATAAATACACCTAGAAGTGCGAAGAGCGCGCCAACAAGTATTGCACCCGACAATGTCGTCCGCCACTTGATGTACATATTTACATTCCTTCCAACTGGATCCGGCTCATGGTTAAACTGTTTAAAGTAGGTATCGTGGTGAAGTCCGCGATGCTCATAAATAGTCCGTGCAAGTCCAGGAAAAACCGTATACGCCCACTCTGGCAAAAATCGGCGATGCATAAACCACGCATGCATAACATACTCGCCAAAAGAAATAATAACGAGGGCGACGGGAACGCTTATCGCAAGTTCGACTATCCAGCCGAGCATAGACGATGGCAAAAGACTAACAATGACGTCCATAGGGCGTGTATGTGTAAGTATACCCTATCGCGCGGCGTCGTACCTCTCTGCATTGGGGCGCTTAACAAGGACAATCTGCCAGAGCTGACAATACCGCGCGCGAAATGTCCCCGCACAGGTGAGAAGATAAAAACGCCACATGCGGTAGAAGCGGAGATTGTATTTTTTGTAGAGCGTCGAGAGCGCACTATCAAAATTCTTATACCAATGCATCAATGTCGTGTCGTAGTCGGGGCCGAAGTTGTGCCAATCCTCAACAACGAATAACCGCTCTACGGCGCGAGCGATCTGCGTAATGGATGGCAGCATGCCATTTGGAAAAATATATTTGTCGAGCCAGGGACTGCCCGAGCGCACCGATTTGTTTGAACCAATCGTATGGAGTAAAAAGCAGCCGTCATCCTTTAAGAGCTCGTACACTTTTTTCATGTATGTCCTGTAGTTGCGATATCCAACGTGCTCGAACATGCCAATAGAAACGATGTGATCATAGGGGCCGTCCGATACATCCCGATAATCCTGCACGCGAATTTCTACGGGGAGCCCTTCGGTGCGCTCACGACCCAGGGCCGCTTGTTCTTTCGACACGGTGATAGCAACGATTGATGCACCATACTTTTCTGCGGCATATTTAGCGAAGCTTCCCCACCCGCCCCCAATGTCTAACACGCGATCACCGCTTTTCAGTCCAATCTTTTTGCAAATCAGATCGAGCTTTTCTTCTTGTGCCTCGTCAAGTGAATATGCTCGCTTCCAATAGCCACACGTGTACGTCATGCGCGAGTCGAGCATGGCGGTATACAGATCATTGCCAACGTCATAATGTTTCTCCCCCACTTCAAACGCTCGATGTTTATTTTGTAGATTGAAAAACCAACTCGAAATGAAATACCAGATGGTACGTACGTTAACCAGCGCGGTGTAGTTAAATCCGGTACGAAAAAGACGGTTAACGAGCTCGGCCATATCGTCAACATCCCACCAGCCGTCCATATAGGACTCGCCCGCGGCCAGTGACCCTCCGGCGAGTACCCGACGGTAAAAACGCTGGTCGTGGACACGTATGTCCCAGGGGTTAGTTCCATTTACGGTGACCCCCGCCACTGCGAGGAGCTCCCGCAGCTTCGTTTCTGCGCTCATGGCGCTATACTACTGCCAACGTAGAGCTAACGCAACCATGAGCCCTGTCATGGGTGCCGAGCCGAGGCAGGCAGAAAGCGCAAGGCGTTTACGTTCTCTTAAGGATTTTATCAACTGCGGCAACTATTGCGGTGCTATCGAGTCCGTACTCTTTATAGAGCTCCGGCATGGTCCCCGACTGACCAAATCGATCGCGAACGGCCACAAACTCCATTGGCACGGGGTGTACCTGTGTCAAAAATTCTGCTATCGCGCTCCCCAGTCCCCCCGCGACTTGATGCTCTTCGACTACGACGACACGACCCGCCTCGCTCGCAGCCTCAAGTATGGTCACCGTGTCGAGGGGTTTTACACTGTGCGAGTTCACCACTGACACGCGCACTCCTTTTTCTGAGAGTGCCTTCGCGGCTTTGAGCGCCTCGTGCAAGAGCGGGCCACAACCAATAAGTGCGACCTGCGGAGATTCGTCTCGCCACAGATAGTACGCTCTTCCTATTTCAAATGATGTCTCAGGGGTTGTGATGATTGGCGTTTTTTCTCGAACGAAACGCAGATACGTCGGCCCATTGTTAAATGCAGCAGCGAACGTCGCCTTTCTCGCCTCTTCGTTGTCCGAGGGCACGATAACCACCATGTGCGGTTGCATGCGCATAAGACCAATGTCTTCGAGCGCTTGGTGCGTCGCGCCGTCAGGTCCGACCGAAACTCCGGCGTGCATACCGCAGATTTTTACTGGTACGTTATTGAGACTAATCGTCGTGCGTATCTGTTCGTTGTTTCGTCCAGGAGAAAAGGCAGCATAGGATGCGATGAAAGGGATTTTTCCATAATTCGCCATACCGCTCGCCACTGCTGCCATGTTTTGTTCTGCCACTCCCATCTCGATATAGCGATCTGGAAACTTTTTTTGAAACCATTCCGCTCGAGTTGAATCAGCTAAATCAGCGCACAGTACAACAACGCGTTTGTCCTTCTCCCCCGCTTCGACCACGCCATTTCCAAACCCATCACGCGTGAGCGCAAGCTCCACGTCAGCATCGAGCACCTTTGGATTCAATTTTGCGTGTTCATTCAACATACTATTACGCGTATTCGCCTTTAACTTTTCCGCCTGCAGTACGGATTTGTTTTAAAAATCGTTCTGCCTCTTCTTTTTTTGGTGGTTTACCATGCCAGTGAAAATCAAATTCTATTTCAGGAACACCGCGACCGGGGATTGTGTGCGCCAAAATGAGCGTTGGTTTTTCAAATATTGCTTTTGCTTTCTCGCATGCGTCTACAATTTCTTCAAAGTTATGCCCGTCTATCTCGATAACGTGCCACCCAAACGCCTCATACTTGTCACGCAGGGGCTCAAGCGGCATCACCGACTCGGTCATGCCATTAATCTGTATGTTGTTTCTGTCTATAATGGCAGTGAGATTTCTGAGCTTGTTATTCCCCGCCCACATCGCTGCCTCCCACGTGTTCCCGCACTGCTGTTCACCATCTGACATCAGGCAGTAGGTACGAAACTTGAGCCCATCCATGCGCGCAGCGTATGCAATACCAGACGCTTGCGACAACCCAGAGCCTAAAGGACCGCTTGTCGTTTCGATACCGGGCAGACGCTCACGTTCGGGATGTCCCTGAAGTCGCGAGCCAAACTTTCTGAGCGTGAGCGTTTCTTCGATTGGAAAATAACCAGCATGCGCCATAGTGGCATAACGAATTGGTGTGATATGTCCATTTGAAAGAATTAATCGATCCCGCTCGGGCCAGTCTGGTTTTGATGCGTCGTGATTCAAAATATGAAAATACAGGGCGACAAAAATATCAGCCATACCCAAAGGTCCCGCAGTGTGCCCACTCCCCGCCGCGACGAGCATTTGAATCAGCGTTTCGCGCACGGCACGTGCCTTCTGCGCCAGCATCAGTTCTTTTTCTTCAGTGAGGTATACCATGGTTATATTTTTTGAAAATCTTTGAGTGCCTGACGCGGTGAATCTGCGTGAACAATGGCTGAGCCAACAACCAGCCGATCGACGCCAGCATCAAAGAGTGTTCTGGCATTATCGAGGCGCACGCCACCGTCTATTTGAATAGTAGCATCAGGAAATTCAGTGCGGATTTTTTTAACAACGTCGTACACTCGCTCATCAAGATCTTCACCTTGACCACCGAGACGTTGAATCCCCATAATTTGGATAAAATCTGCTCGCGCGAGCGCTGCATGCACTCGCTCCCATGGCGGATCAAGGTCGATGGCTAATCCAAGCTCGACCGCCTGACCTGCGGCGTCCATTACCGCCGCCCAATCATGACGACTCTCAAGATGGATAACTACAGCGGATGCACCGGCTGCGAGCCACGAAGAGATGTGGAGTTCCGGGTCTTGTAGCATCAAATCGACTTGAAAATTAAAGTCTTGCCAGCACGGCATTCCTTCTTCGCCCTTCACTATCTGTGCAAAACGAGTTCGATCCCCTGGGTTCAATGGCCATGTGCGATGACGCACAAATTGGCCATCACACACGTCAATTTGAACGGTGAGTGGTTGTAGGTGCTCTCCGGAGAGCGCTGCGAGCGCATTAGACACCGCTTCATATGAGTCTTCTAGAACTGCAGGGATAATCTCATTCATCTAACTTTTGTATGCGTCGCTCGTGCCGCACTGCTCCTGAAAACGATGAACCCAAAAATATTTTTGCGGCATGAAGTGCTTCGTCTGGCGTTAGTTCTTCTGCTGAGAGTGACAATACATTTGCATCATTATGTTCACGCGCGAGTTTTATAAGCGTCGTCGGTCCGCCATAGTAGACGGCGGCACGGACACCTTTAATACGATTTGCGGCCATCGCTTCGCCCTGTCCGCTCATACCAAAAATAATCGCGCGTGCTCTGGGGTCTTTGTGTATTGCTTCAGCAACAGGAAAAATGTAATCGGGATAATCATCGTCGGGATTAAACTCATGCGGCCCTAAGTCATGCATCATATATCCTGCTTCGCCGAGCATATCTTGCACACTCTCCTTAAGAGAGTAGCCCGCATGGTCAGAGGCCATGTAGACGGTCCCACTAAAATTATTTACCGGCTTGGATGACATGTTTTAAAAGTGTGCTCGCGTAGCCCATTTCATTGTCGTACCACGCCATAACCTTGACGAGAGTCCCGCCGACAACACGCGTTAGAGAAAGATCCGCGATAGAGCCTTCGAGTCTGCCCACAATGTCGCTCGAGACCAACTGTTCTTTTGTGACGGCAAATATGCCCTTCCAGCGCTCATCAAGCGCCGCTGCACTGAGTATTGCATTTACCTCCTCTACGGTTGTTGGTTTTTTTGTGACAAGCGTCACGTCAACGATGGACCCTGCTAAGACTGGTGCGCGGATACTGATACCGTCAAATTTTTTTTCAAGTTGTGGCAGTGCCTTAGTCACTGCGATCGCTGCCCCCGTCGACGTGGGTACAAGGTTGTGCCCTGCTGCGCGCCATTCGCGCATGTTGCCTTTTGAATGCCCGTCCACTAACGACTGACTCGCGGTCATCGCGTGCGTGGTGCTCAGGAGCGCATGTTCAATGCCCAACTTTTCATCGAGTATTGCCATGAGGGGGGACCCGGCGTTCGTGGTGCATGATGCGTTTGCGGTGACAGAACACGTCTTTAATTTTTCTTCGTTGATACCGACCAAGACTGTCGCGCCTTCCTGGTTTGTATCTGCATCTTTTGCGGGAGCTGAAATCACCACATGAAGCGCACCACCCGTAAGATGTGCTTTTGCTTTTTCAAAGCTGTCAAAAACGCCCGTTGATTCAACAACGACCTTTGCTCCGACCGTTCCCCACGGTATAGACGCGGGTTCCTTCTCCGCAAAAACATTTATTTCTCTGCCAGCGGCAATCAAAAACCCAGGTTTCGATGAAACAGAAAAATCAGCTTTTCCATATACCGTGTCTCGTTCAAGAAGATAAGCCAAGCCTTCCACTACGCCAAGATCGTTAATCGCCACCACCTCAACATCGGGTGAAGCCTGTGCGAGCCTAAAAAATGCCCGTCCAATGCGCCCAAACCCGTTAATGCCAACGCTGAGTTTCGCCATACAAATAGTATAGCGTGACAAAAAAGCTCCAAGTTAACGGCCGAGTTCTTTGTCTAGGATTGGATCAACTGCACTCCAAATGTGTTCAGGTGTGCCGTATATACCGCCGCCCGCAAACCTGTTCTTAACGTACTCAGCTTTTTGGAGCGCGAGAGATCGTCGTGAGCTCTGATAGTTAAAGTTGGCATACATAAGTGCAGCAGCCCCAATATATGCGGCTAGAATCGGTAAACTTGGTACACCGACAAAACCCAGACACAAAAGGATGCTCGTTACTGGCAGCCATCGATACAAACCGGCTGCTTCTGACTGTGTTTTAAATTTGAGCCACACCCTCTCGTATGCTCGTTGCGCCACAATATTGTTTGTTGCTTCCATCATATAGTTTTTGATAATTTTGATAAGTCAGTATATTATACAGATTATTTGTGACATGTCAAATTACAATCTACTGACGCAAGAACTATGCCCGCCTTCGCTCGCTTGTTGCAGAAGTGGTACTGAGTTGGGAACAAATAGCCCGATTTTTGCTTGAAATATATGAGTTGAAAAACGAAACTTCGAACAACTTCGCGTTTCTATGAGTTTCAGGAACTTTTATGGAACCGTTAGTCGATTAGTTTATCCGACTTCAATTTCGGGAGCACGTCGTGTTGAAAGATCGACCCGAGTTTTATATCGGCCGGTAAGTTTGAGTTGATCCACTTAATCTCCTCAACCTCGCTCGCCGGGATAATTTCTCCGGCCCACTTTTTGACGATAAACACATCCATCTGCAAATACTTGTCTGCGTGGCCTGCAGCAAGGGCATAAAACACCCCGAACTCTTCCAAGTCGTTTACATCAACATTAATCTCAAGTTCCTCTTTGAGTTCCCGGATCAATGCCTCACGCACACCTTCTCCCTTTTCAACCTTTCCTCCGGGCGCGATAAAAAAGTCCTTACCCTTGGAACGACTGATAAGAAACTGTCTGTCCTTGAGCAAAACTCCTGCTGCTTTGTGAATGTCGACTTTCTTATCCATAACACTAATGGAACCATGATTCCATCGCTTCAACTAATGCTTTATGAATAGCTTTTCATTAAAAGTCCGATCTTGTTGCGGGGGTTGGATTTGCACCAACGACCTTCAGGTTATGAGCCTGACGAGCTACTACTGCTCTACCCCGCTATCGTTTTTGTAGTATACTCTGGTTGTTAATAATACACAAGACTTTTCATAAAACGCTATGGCTGAAGCAATTGAAGAATATGAATCTGCGGTACAACTTGCTCGTAAAGCTGCTCAGAAGCTTGCAAAGAAGTATCCGTCACATGAATTACTTACTGTCGCGGGTGAGGAGGTGCAAAGACGTTTCGGAGGAGAAAAAGTCTCGGCATCACTTCGTGACGATCCTTTGCTTGTAAAAGCGGCAACGTGGTACAACTGGGCTAATGCCCTAGATAAGGCGGCAGATAAGGCGGCGGAGGATTAAATAAAATCAAACGCTAATCAAGATTTTGTGTGAAGGAGCCGATGTGATCAATCTTTTTTTCAAGGGCGTCGAGCTGGCGCTTTTGCGTAGTGATTAATTTTGTTTCTTTTTTTGTGAGTGTGAGACTCCGCCTATTTTGAATAGCGAGTTCTGCCAGCCTGCCACGCAAAATAATAAGTGCAGTTTTAATAGCTACCGCCCGTCTTCTAAGTACCGCAGAGTATTCCGTCTTACCTTCCGTATTGTGGAGCACGATAGTCGGCACGAAGCCCCCATACGCTGAATTTCTCCTTTTGCCCAGTCTTCAAGTCTTGAAGAGCGTCTAATAAGAATCTGAGCTAGGATTGGTGCAGGTTTTTTAGGTAGTGCGTTCTCTGGAGTCCTTTCTTTACTACCTGGCATGTACACACCCTAGCGCGGAGGACACCTCGGGTCAAACTATATAAAATCAAATTCTTCGAAGACCTGCTCGTAGAGCTTCATCGTGCGAAATGCTTCTCGCTGGGTGAGAATGTAGTCGCTCGTTCGCTGTGCAACAAAATTTTTAATGCGGTGCGCCTCCCATGCCTGGGGTACGGTGACGAATGCATCATCGGGGACATGCCGCATCATCTCGCTCGTGGTCCCCCCGGCATACCCAAGTCGTGATAAAAGCTCACCGAGCATGCCGTCCGCCTCTAAAATGGCGTGACGCCAGTGCATAGGGTTTGAGGTCATCGCTTCGTTCAACAAGTCCTGCCACCTACTCCATGAGTATGATTTTCTGCTCTCTGCGGGTGGTAGCGCAGAAAACTGATTCCATTCTTTCATACGAACAAATCCAATGGTCAGGATTGATGAAACAATCGCCATCGCGAGAATACCAGATGCAGAATATGAGAACCAACTAAACGCAGACCACAAAATAGAGAGCAGTGTACCAAGTGCGAGGAGTACCGTAACTGCCGATTCAGGAAAGTATGATGCGAGCGATGCCGCAAAAGTACCCGTTGCATGTGCACCCCCAGAGCCAACTGAAGAAAGGCCGAGATCACCAAACGGCCAGAGCCATGACCAAAAACCTCCAGCCACTTCGACGGTGGTTGTTGCTGCGTTCCCTGCTGATCCAAGCGCATCACTCGTTGAACTCGCTACATCACTCGCCGTTATAGAAACACGAGAACAGTCACCGCCAAAAAACGAATAAATAAGGCAGTAGAAGTATTGAAGATTCAGAAATGGAACACCGTTCATGGACGAGATTCATTTAATACGTCACGCGCAACATCAAATAAAATAGTGTCGGTCCGTTTAGGTGTCATGAATTGGATACCGACGGGCAGATCAACTCCTTCTTTTGTAACAGTACCCATGGGCACCGATATTGAAGGGAGTCCTGCAAGGTTCGCTGGCGCAGAAAAAATATCCTCTAGATACATCGAAACTGGATCGGACTTTTCACCTATTTTAAATGCTGGCCCGGGCGCCGTCGGTGTCGCAACATACTGTACCGATTCAAATGCGCGCGAAAGATCATCAGTAATGACACTTCTGAGCGCGGTAGCTTTTTTGTAGTATGCATCGTAATAGCCGCTCGAGAGTATGTATGTACCAAGTATAATTCTTCGTCGAGTTTCTTCAGAGAAACCAGCTGCGCGACTTAATTTGTAGTCATCAAGCAGATTTACTCCATCAACATGAAGACCGTATCTCATACCGTCGAGCCGAGCAAGATTCGTCGAAACCTCTGCGGGCATAACAATGTAGTACGCAGGGAGCGCGAGTGGTGCACTTTTGAGCTCAATATCGACAATTTCGTACCCGTGCTCAGTCAATTCTTGCAACTTTTTTTCAAAAACCGCTTTTGTCTCAGCTTGCGCGTCGTTAACAAAGGCCCGAGGCACTCCAATTTTTTTATTCGCAGGGCTGACATCAGAAAAGTCTGGAAGCGTCGTCCCGTCTAAAGAATCGATGCCCCGGATACTATTGAAAAGCATTTCAGCGTCTGCTACGGTGCGTGCAAATGGCCCAATCTGATCGAGTGATGACCCCATAGCGATAAGTCCAGAGCGTGACACCGCGCCATATGTTGGCTTAAAACCAACCAAACCACAGAGTGACGATGGCTGGCGTATCGAACCGCATGTTTCAGACCCAAGCGCAATCGGTGAAAGGTGAGCAGCTACTGCAGCTGCAGAGCCGCCTGATGAGCCACCAGGGACGCGTGTCACATCATGTGGATTTTTTGTTGGACCAAAAGATGAATGCTCGGTGGAAGAACCCATGGCAAACTCGTCCATGTTTGTACGTCCGAGAAAAACAGAGTTGCACGCACGAAGTTTGGTAATGACGGTCGCATCATAGGGAGCGACATGGTTGGCGAGCATTTTTGATGCGGCGCTCGCGATTTTTCCTTTTATCAAAATGTTATCTTTAAACGCGATGGGCACACCCGTGAGTACATGCGCGCGCTCCCCTTCTCGGGCCAGCACTTCGTCAGCATTTTTTGCTCCTACCTCTGCATCAGCAAAAACTTCAAGGTATGCATTCAATGCAGAATTCTCTTTTTCAATTTTTGCAATGTACGCACGTGTAACATCAACGGCACTAAACTCTTTAGTGCGATATCCTTTTGCAAGGGCGTTCGCGGTTAAATCAGTAAGATCTGCCATGCTGTATTATCCAAGAATTTTCTTTACTTTAAGAAAGTTACCGTCGCGTGCTGGTGCTTGACTGAGCATATCTTCAGAATAGATACTCCCCGCATGTGGCTCGCCATCCTCACGCATAACGTTCTGAAGATCGAGGTGTGGAGACGCAGCAATGCCGGGTGGCAAATCAACCTTTTGTACAACAGCAACGTACGCGAGTATCGACTCAATCTCACTGCGGAGCTTTTCAACCTCGCCCTCAGTGAGCGCCAAGCGCGATAGCTCAGCTAACTTTTTAACGTCATCTGTCGACACACTCATAGACTGACTTTACCATGAAACAACTATGAAATCAGCTTGAGGAGTTCAGACTCGGAGAGTGTTTTCACTCCTAGTTTCCTTGCTTTTTCTGCTTTGGAGCCCGGGGAGTCACCGACGACTACATACGATGTTTTTGTACTTACTGACCCCACGGCACTCCCCCCGCGTGCTCGAATACGACTTTCAGCTTCTTCACGACTCATAGATGCAAGTGTGCCAGTGATAACAAAAGACCTCCCCGTTAATGCTCCGCCGGCGACTTTCGCGACCTTGACAGGCGTAACGACACGTAAAAGCGCTCGGAGTGTTTTTTTGTTTTCCGGATCTTTAAACCACCGGTGAATAGACTCGGCTACTATCTGACCTACGCCGTAGATACTAATGAGGTCGACGACACTCGCTGTTTCAATTCGTTCAATAGTTCCAAAATGGGCAGCAATGTCGCGTGCTGTCTCCTCTCCAACTTGACCAATTGAAAGTCCGATAAGCAGTCGATCAAGCGGCACCCGTCTTGCTTTTTTAACGCCATCAATTAAATTTTTTGCTGCGAGCTCTTGAAAACCTGGGAGTCCTACCACATCTCCTTCGGTGAGCGTGTACAAATCTGCATAGGTAGCCACCAGCCCCTCATCAAGAAGAAGATCAACCGTTTTTGGTCCGCATCCATCAATATCCATAGCAGTACGGCTAACAAAATGGTGCCACCGACGTCGTATTTGAATTGCAGAATTTTTATTAACACATCGCCAAGCACTCATGCCGGGCACACGTTCAATAGCGCCATCGTCACCGCACGCAGCGATTTTCTTTGGCCATTTAAACTGCTTTGCGCCCTTCTTTCTGAGCTCTGTAACCACGTGTACGACCTCCGGTATTACGTCGCCAGCGCGCTGAATAACAACAGTATCTCCAATCCGAACGTCAAGCCTATTAATTTGATCTTCGTTGTGCAAAGTCGCCCGGCTTACCATAACGCCCGCTACGTTCACCGGCGAGAGGTGCGCGACGGGTGTCACGACGCCGGTGCGCCCAACCTGAAAAGCGATATCCTCCAAAATGGTCGTTACCTGCTCAGCTGCAAACTTGAATGCGATGCCGAAGCGTGGCGCTTTGCCGGTGTAAC
This sequence comes from Patescibacteria group bacterium, assembly GCA_038062735.1. Taxonomy (GTDB): domain Bacteria; phylum Patescibacteriota; class Minisyncoccia; order Phycocordibacterales; family Phycocordibacteraceae; genus Phycocordibacter. Next base: position 23,371 of record JBBTWN010000016.1, on the reverse strand, counting down.
CAAGCGCTTCTTGATACCGCCGCTCATTCACTTTCAGCACAACGCCATCGATTAAGTAATCTTGTTTGTCTTTTCTGTCCTCCCACTTTTTCCAAAATGCAATTGCACCATTGATGCTTTTTACTTCTTCGGCTTCTTTGTTAACTTTAAAGCCGAGTTCTCGTAGATACTCAAGTTCTGCAAACTGGGTTGCAGGGAGCGGCCCCGAGGTACTCGCGATATCGTATATAAACGTGTCGAGTTTCCGCGACGCCGCGATCTTTGGATCGAGCTGACGAATGGTGCCGGCTGCGACGTTTCGCGGATTTGCATACTCGTCCTCTCCCCTTCGACGACGTTCTTCGTTTATTTTCACCAAATTCTTTTTGCTCATCCATACCTCGCCCTCGACAACGATATCAATTGGCTTCGTGAGGACCAGCGGTACGGATTCGATGGTGCGCACGTTCATAGTGACATCCTCGCCAACGGTACCGTCGCCGCGCGTCGCCGCAGTCGCTAACAGCCCATTTTTATACGTGAGCACCACCTTCAATCCATCTATTTTAAGTTCGCAGGTGTATGCGACCAGAACATGACCGACACCTCGTCGCACGCGCTCATCAAATGTCCGAACCTCCGATTCATCGAAAACGTCATTAAATGACCATTGCGTCGCTGTATGTTTTATTTTTTTAAATTCTGGGAGCGGCTTCCCTGCTACCCGCTGGGTCGGCGAGTCAGGAGTAATGAGCTCGGGGTGCTTCTCTTCTAGAGTCGCAAGTTCGTGCTTCAGCATGTCGAGAGCCGACGAACTTATCGTCTCTTTATCGAGGACGTGATAGTCATAGCGATACTTATTGATCGCCCCACGCAGCTTTTGCACCCGCTCTTGAACGTCCTGTGGTGCCACCATTAGCCCATTCTAGCAACTAGTAGGTCACACGAATAGCTCGTTCGATGCGGCGTGGGTTCGTGGTCACGCAGGTGTTATAGCCTGCTGATTCTATTTTGGTCTTTGCAGGAACTGACTTAGCAACGATCACCGTCACGCAAGGCCTGGTTATTGAAGACGATAGTTGAAACGAAAACGTAGTGGTGGCACTGGTGCCGACGATTTCTCGCACCAAGGTCGATGAAGCCGCACCGCATGATACATCGACGAGTGGCGATGACGTTGAAAATGCATCGAACTTTGAATCATAATACAGTGCACACTCGATACCCGTGTCAGCTGCAAAAAAAGCGAACTGAGATTCACGGCCCGCTGACGAAAGAAGGATTTCTTTAGAAACTATGTTAAATATTGCGTACCCCAAAGCGAGCATGATGCCTGCGGTAAGAATAGCCATGAGCAAGGTGAATCCACGTGGATGTGTACTCATAGCCAATTGTATATACGCTCTGATAAGTCGAATGTGCGATCAATGCCTGCCGATATCCATTGGACACGAACCGAGATAATGACCTGAGAGTCGCCTAGTCCCACCGGAGTTATCGTTACCGCGCGTGTAAATTTTGTGTCTTCGCCGGACACATGGTTGTAGAGCTTACCGATAGATGACATTTTCAGTTTTGGACATGACGCGGGGTCGGCTGCTGTCGGGCACACATCATGCGTGAAGGTGACTAAATCTACGGAGCAGTATGCGTCAATACACCTCTCGCCACTCTCAAGGCCGGTGAGCCATGGGTTCCCGGCGAGATAGTTTTGATCACGGATCGCCCGGACATACTCGATCCCCTCTTGTGCAAGGTAGAAGGCGGTGACCTGATCGCGCGCGTAATACGCACTTTGGAGTGCCTGAGCGGCCAGTGACATAGGACCCGCGAGTGAAACTAAAAGCACCGTAATGGCGACAAGGGTTTCAATGAGTGTAAAGGCTGATGTGGTTGTTTTCATAATTATATATCCAAAAGACGTTGTGTGACTGTTGACTGCACCGTAAAATCAGTCTGGCCTTTTGGCACCGTCGCGACACCGCGAAGTATCATCAAAACCCGTGGCTGCGTATAGTCTGCAGGAACACCTGTAAGCGGTGACGAACCTGTTACATAGAATTGAAAGTCGGTTATGGTCACCTCGGGCGCGGTGATTGCAATCCAAGTTCCATTCGCGCCCGCGGCGAGCGAACGTTCAATCTGGCTACCATTCAATCGGTACACCACTTGGTCGTTTGGATTGGTCACATCGCCATCTGACGATTCAAATGCAAACAGCTTCCCACCGCCTGACGCACAATCTTGCGGCGTCGCCAAGGTCGCGGGTGACTGAGGCGACGAAGACACTTCACAGTGATAGGTAAAGCCCACGCGTATTGAACGTGTCATGTTTTCGACAGCGGCGTTCACATTGTTCATCACTGAGTTAATAGCTTGTGCTCGTTTGTTTGTTTCAATGAGTGACAGAAGCGCACCAACACCTATCATCATGACGATCGCAAATATCGACACTGCAACCATCATTTCTATTAAAGTGAACGCTCGTAGACTTTTCATAATGTTAATCACTGTGATACTGAGATCTGACCAGTCGACTGTACCGTTATGGTTCGCTCTTTGCCGCTTACAGATTGGACGGTAACTGCTCCGATTGAATAGATCGTTGGAGACGTGGACAGTATTGATGCATCAGGGCTTGGACGGATGAAAACAATGTCAAGAAATGCGAGTGCTGCAGCATTGTCCGAGCATTCTTCTGCCCCACCCGCGGTGTATCCACAGAATTTTTTTACTGAGTGACCACGGCCAAGCGTGTAGGTCTGTTGAATGCCATCGGTATCCGCATCGTATCGTTTGTTTTTGTTTCTATCCACAAAGAGAAGGTATTGACCTGCCGTTTGAAAGTGAACACCGTACCCCACCTGAAATTCCTCCGGCTCTGAGTACTTTTTTACTGACAGACCATAGACCTGTGCCTCGCGAATCGAGAGCCCAATGTCATACGCCAACGAACCCAACAAAACATTCGAATTAAACTGCGAATGGTTCGCCAGCACAATCGCCGAGATAACAGTAAATATCCCTACGACGACAATAAGCTCAATGAGAGAAAATCCGCGAGCCATGTAAATGTGTCGATACCCGCGTACGCCATTCCTACAACAATAATCGTGCTGAGCGACAAAAATGGTGCGAAAGGTATCTCCGTCTTCAGTGTAGCGTTATTCCGGATGCTTATGAGTAGTAGTCCCCAGAGTGTCCCAATCCACACAGCGAACAACAGCATCGCGACTGCGTTTGGTAGTCCAACAAAAAGGCCGATAATGCTGGCGAGATACGCATCCCCGGCCCCCATCCCCTTCCCGCGAGTGACAAGAACGATGGCACCCAAAAAAAGTCCAGGCACCAGCGCACCGCCGAGAACGAGCGCGAGTGCATACAGATCAAAGTTATAAAAAAACGAGAGCGCCGTATGTACGAGGGCCGCACCAAATAGAAAGCTTAAAAAAGAATACGGGATGAGCGTGTGCCGGATATCATACGCGGTAAGTGCAACAAGGCCAGACCAAAATGCGAGCTCAGCAAGCACCCCAACAACACTGATGGGTGTAAAGCTTACAAACTGTGTGGCGGTGAGCGCAAACAAAATACCCGTCGCGAGTTCAACGAACGGATACTGCGTGAGCAGTCGAGAGCCGCAGGCGCGACAGTGTGCCCGAAGTGCAAGATATGAAAACACAGGGACCAAATCATACCAGTAGAGTGTGGTGCCACACTGCATACACTCGCTCCGTGGGTTAGCCGTCTCGGTGTAGCCATAGCGAAGCACGACTACGTTACTAAAGCTCCCGACGAGGAGTCCCAAGAGACCAAAAAAAATAACGAAAAATGGATCCACCGGCTTAGTATAAAACAAAAATCCCCGCCTAAAGGCGGGGATTTTAAAATCAACGTGAGGATTACGGCTTCACGTCGTAACAGGTCCGGCCCGCTTCTGCGGCGCATCCATCAGCATCGTCTGCACCATCCACGTTACCTGAGTCAGCGGCATCAACATCAGCAGAGAGGGCTGAGTGCGTTGACTGCTCAAGGTTAGCGCCGAGGTGATAGTCGGTTGCTGAAACAGCGTCATACGGGTATGCTGCTCCGCCGACCGGGTCGACAGGAAGTGCAGAAATGTACGTTGGCGCCAACACCGAAAGCGTCGTGGTTGGATATGAGCCAGTTGCATCGTAGTACAACTCGAGCGCGAGTTGGATTTGCTTTACGTCTGCAACGCGCTTTGCGTCACGGCTTTTCAAACGAGCGTCATTCAATGACGCCAACACGATCGACGACAAAATACCGATGATCGCGATAACGACCAAAAGCTCGATGAGGGTAAAGCCTCGAGCCGACTTACTTATGATGTTCATACTATAAATATGTGACTAATTAAACTTACTATTATTCCTATCGCTAGGCTCCACTCATTGTACCGCTACAGCGGAGAGGCGGCTGCATGGATGGGGATAAGGCCCATTTAGGGGTTAACGTCGTAGCAATGTAGATTCACCTCTCCAGCACACCCGGTAGAATCAGAACCAAAAACCTTTGTCGTCGTTGCATCAACGTCACTTCGCAAAAGGTTCACATGCGCCTGTTCGAGGTTTGCGCCAAGATGGTATTTTGTTGTCGAAATGCGGTCATAAGGATATTCAATGTGTGTTGTTGGATCATTTGGCAGCACCGGTATGTATTGGGGAGCGAGGGATTTGAGAGCGGTCGGATACAGTTGACGGTCATCAAAATAGAGTGAGAGTGCTATTTGGAGTTGCTTTATATCTGCGGCTCGCGCTGAATCTCTGCTTTTTTCACGGCCATCATTCAAAAACGCCAAGATGAGAGCAGCCAAAATGCCAACGATCCCTACTACCACGAGAAGCTCAATAAGAGTGAATCCTCGTGGCGCTTGCATACTGCGTGGTGTGTTTAAAGAGCTGATGAGATGTTGTAGATAGGGATAAGCACCGAAGCGAGCAAAATGCCCACGCCGAGACCCAAAACTACGATCATAAATGGCTCGATGAGATCGACCAGTGTATCGACTGTATTTGATACCTCTCGATTGTAGAACCGCGCCAGTGTTTTCAAAATAGAACCCAACTCTCCTGTTTCTTCGCCGATTTTTATCATTGCACTCATGATTCCCGGGACTTCTGGGTGATTCGCGAGAGCTGCTGATATCGTTCCTCCACCTTTTACTGTAGTGCCCGCCTCACTCAAAATGTCACGGTACACGGAACTCCCGACCACGGTCGATGATATCTCAACTGCCTGCACTACAGATATTCCAGACACGAGCATAGTCGACATGGTGTCTGCAATACGCGCGAGATACAGTTTCTTATAGAGATCACCGATATAGGGTACCGCGAGTTCAAACCGATCGAATGCAGCTTTTCCACTTGGCGTTTGCACATAGCGAATGAGAAAGAAGACGCCCACCACAAATAAAATTAACAGAAAAACACCATATGTTACAAAAAAGTCAGAAATGGCGATAACGGCGCGCGTGTACGCGGGTATCGCCTGACCAGAGTCTAGGAGAATCTGTGAGATGCGTGGAATGACCATGGTCATCATGAGTATCATGACGACAATGAAGGTGCCGATAACAAACGCTGGATAAATAAGGGCGTTACGTGCTTTGCTCACGACTTCGTACGAACGATCAAGATAGTCAGCGAGATACAAAAATGTTTCATCCAGCTTACCCGCTTCTTCTCCTGAACGGACCATGTTTGTGTAAAACTCAGAAAATGCTTTTGGATGCTTCATTAACGCCTTTGATATTGGCGCGCCCGCCTGCACATCATCCGCGACTTCTGTCAAAATGCGCTGCAAAAGCGGCTTCTCCGCCTCAGATGCCAACAATCTAAAAATGCGAAGCGCCGATACCTGCGCTTCAAACAAGGTAGCAATTTGTCTCGACAAGAGCACTACGTCGCGGTTTGAAACGCCCTCAAAAAGGGTTATGCGGCTCGTCAGACCAAACTCTTGCTTCGCTGCGGCTTCTTCTACCGCCGAGACAACGAGACCTCTGCGCTGCAAACTTGCAATGGCGACGTCTCGCGATATCGCATCAATACCGCCCTTTTGTTTAACACCATTCTGATCGACTGCCTCATAGTTAAAAAGTGCCATAGACCTAGATGAGGCGCATAAATGTCTTTGGATTCAACGAACGACTCATCGCATCTTCTGGGCGTACCTCACCCCGTCGAACCAAATCTGCCAACGAACGATTCATATCGATCATGCCGAGCTCAGAACCCGTTTCTATAACGGCATTTATTTCATGCGTGCGCTTCTCACGGATGAGGTTTGCGACCGCTTCATTGTTTATCAAAAGCTCATACGCTGGCACTAGCCCGCCAGATATTTTTGGAATGAGTCGCTGAGAAAAAATGCCAGCCAAACTCGCCGCGAGCTGGATGCGAATCTGATCCTGCTGTGTGGAGGGGAATGTGTCGATGATACGGTCGATCGTTTGTGCCGCGTTGTTGGTGTGAAGCGTTGACAAGACGAGGTGTCCCGTTTCTGCGGCAGTCACCGCTGCGACCATTGTTTCAGGGCCGCGCATTTCGCCCACCATAATCACATCAACGTCTTCGCGAAACGCTGAGATGAGCGCTGCAGCAAATGACGTCGTGTCAACGCGGACTTCGCGTTGGTTGATGATTGAATTTTTGCTTACGAAGGTATATTCAATCGGATCTTCAATGGTGAGTATGTGTTCAGTGCGATTTTGATTGACGTACTCAATCATTGAAGCGAGCGTGGTCGACTTTCCCTGCCCCACCGGACCTACGGTGAGAAAGAACCCCTGCTGCAACTGACAGAAGGTCTCAAGTATCGGCGGGAGGTTGAGTTCTGCAAACGTTTTTATCTCTTTTGGGATCAGACGGAGCGCGATAGAGATGGACCCCTGCTGCACAAATGCATTACCGCGGAAACGAACTTTGTCTTTATAGGCGTATGAAAAATCAATTTCTTGCGATGTCTCAAATTGCACCTCTTTATCTTTGGCGACCATGGCGAGGAGCAATCCTTTTGTGTCTTCTGGGGTGTATTGGGGATGTTTAACTAGCGGAATGAGCGCGCCAGACACACGGATAATTGGATGCTCGCGATTTGAAATGTGCAAGTCAGATGCCCCTTCGTTAATGAGGGTTTCGATGAGTGCTTCAAGTTCTGATGCGTAGTTCACTGCCATGGTTAGCTTTCAGCAAATGCGATAGCACGCTCGCACACTTCGCTCGGTATAGCGGACGCCTTGATAATATATCCCTTCGCACCAAGTGATTTAGCTTTTTCAATGTCAGCATCCTGTCCTTGGTTAGAGAGTACCACGATGGTTGATTTTTTACCGAGCCCCTCTTTACGCATCGCCTCTAAAAACTCAAAACCGGTCATGCCGGGCATAATGATATCAACTAATATCATAGAATATTCAGTCCCCTTTCGTAACTTATCGAGGGCGAGCGCTGGATCGCTTACCGCGTCGACATCCATGCCACAGCCCTTGAATTTCATTGCATACATATCCAAGAGAAACCCGTCATCATCGATAATCAAAACTGATTGTGGTTTTTGTCCCATATGTTTTATTCAGCTACTACTTCCTTTTCTTTTACTGTATCCTCATCGTCAAGAATATCACCGCCCAAGGTGTTTACCTCTTCAAACGGAATAGTCCCTTCGAGTAGTTTAATGATAGCATCCTCCTTCATACGGAACATACCTTGTGCACGAGCAACTTTGTATATCTCATCTTCGGTCGGTTTGGTGAGGATGACGCGTTCAAGCTCTTTGCTCGTCGCCAAAAACTCGAACACGCCGATGCGCCCGCGCGTGCCATTGGGACACGTGTTTGACGGTGCGAGTCCATACACTTCAGATGCCGCAGGGATGCGCTTCGCGTATTCTTTTGGAAGATCTGCAAACTCGTGGTCGATCATCGCCTTCACCGCGCCATCAACAGGAACCTTAACACCGGCGTCCTCGCATCGGCGTCGCACCAGGCGCTGTGCAACCGAGAGGATCAGCGTTGGTGCGATCAGGTAGGGGTCGATGCCCATGTCCACGAGGCGCGGGACAATACCGATTGCGTTATTGGTGTGCAGCGTCGTCAACACCAGGTGACCCGTGAGCGCTGCTTGAATAGCGAGTTGTCCTGTCTCTTTATCCCGAATCTCGCCGACCATGATGATATCTGGGTCCTGACGCAGGATAGAGCGAAGTCCCGAGGCAAATGTATATCCAATCTCTGGACGCACCTGTGACTGCGACACTCCCTCAACATCGTATTCGACTGGATCTTCAAGTGACACGACATTGAGCCCCTCCCGATCAAGTTCTTGGAGCATGGCATAGAGCGTTGTAGACTTACCAGAACCAGTAGGGCCAGAAATGATAATCAGGCCGTAGGGACGTGCAAGTGCGTTTCTTATTTTTTCTACGTTGTAGTCTGCGAGTCCTAGATCTGATAACTTCAGTGCTTCGTGGCTCTTGTCTAAAATACGCATCACAACCTTCTCACCGTGATATGAAGGAAATGTCGATACACGAAAGTCGATACGCCGGTTATCAACATTTGCGGAAAAGCGTCCGTCCTGCGGCTTTCGTCGCTCGTCGAGTTTTAACGACGATAAGACTTTAATGCGCGCGGCGACCGCGCGCTCAACATTTTTTGGAAGCCGCAGACTGGTGTGGAGTATCCCGTCAACGCGAAAACGCACCTTGAGTTCTGTTTCGGACGGCTCGATATGGATATCAGATGCACGACCATCAACTGCGTAGCGCAGAATGGTCGCTACAATCTTAGTAACGGGCGCGTCTTCCTTCATCGGCACATCGGAGCGGGTGTCAGCAATTTGTACATCAGCATTGGTTACCTCATGTTCTGCGTCTCCCGACGAGATAGTGGTATCAAGTTCGCCAAGTGCACGACCAACCTCGGTGGTGATGCCTTTGTACATTTTGAGGACGTTTTCGAATTCCTCATCTGAAATAAGAAACAGTTTAAATGGAAGACCTATTTTTCCTGAAATAAAATTAAGTGCTTCGACTGCATCAAGATTGTCGGGGTCCGTGGTGCCCACGAGAAGCGCACCCTCCTCGACCGAAATAGGCACGATGCGATAGTGCCGCGCCGACTCCTCAGGTATATAGCGCAAGACCTCGTAGTCAACTCCTGACTCAGGTATCTCTTTGACGGGTATCTGGTAGTACTCCCCGCGCGCGGTCACGATGTCGTGCGCCGATACCCCGCGATCCAAAAGTGCTCGCTCCAGTGTTTTACCTCCGGCGACCTCTTCTTTGATAGCGGCGACCGCACCTTGCGGGATCATGCCTTTTTCAGCAAGGATAGAGAGGACGTCCATAGGTTGATTATTGCGAACCGAGCGGAGCAAATGGGTTGTTGCGTCCAACTTGCTCCGGCACAAGCTCGCGGCCAAAGTCGACGAGCGATTGATACGTTGACTCTTCAAAGAGCGCGCTGTCGAGTCGAATTGCCTTGAGCTCAAACAAAAGCGCGATGAGGTCTTGATCTGGCCCTTCCTCAGCGACGATAGTTTGTGTCAGAACATCTTCCTCCGGTGCTGCAGTCATATAGGTGTACCCCGCATATAACAACGCAACAATCGCGATGAAAATGAAAACTGTTTGGTATCGTAGAATAAAGTTCATCATGGTTTGAGCCAGTAAGTATTAATAGAAACAGTGAAGTCGTATATACCGGTGTCGCTGGTGGAAAATGTGAGCCCGACGACATCAACGAGACGAAGGCTCTTCTCGAGATCAGCCATAAACTGTCTGAACGTCGAGTACTGTCCGCTCACCGTAAATGACAACACCAGAGACTCATGCCCGACCTCGTCGGGACCAAGCGTGTCAGTAGAATTTTTCTTTTTATCCTGATCATCGATGGCGACATTGCGCACACGCATGCCATACTTTGACGCGGTTGAATCAAGGTCGAGTATCAAACGAACGTTATCGACATGATCGGGGAGCAACTTTTCAAGGCGAGCGACGTCGACTGCTGAAAATGTGTTATAGCGTGACAACAACTGATCGCGCACCTCCTGCAGTTCACGGGACCGATCGAGCGCCGCGTCATACGTGGCCTCCTCTTCACGGAGTGTTTCTATGCGAGCGTATGCCGGGTCAATGTACCAACTAAACAAACCGATAGCTATGGCGATTGAAAAAATAGGAATGAGTGCTTTCATATTATTGCGCGGGCGTTTCTGCTGTGGGCGACGTCTCTGTTTCTGCTGGCGGTGCTAACTCTTCTGGCTGTGCAAGAGCGCCGGCACTGGCCAAGAGTGTGGCATACGTGATGCGTGCGAGATCGACATTTGCGGTAAAGGTGAAAATTACCTTGCCCTCTTTATCAATATTCAGGTTTGAAAAAATCGGATCTTGAAAAAGCGGCGACGCGCCTAGTGAGTCTGCTTGTACTGCAACCGCGTTGAAACTTTCAGCCTCTCCATTCATGATGATCACCATGCTGCCAAGGTTCCCCGGCGCATAGGAAAAGTCAGAGAAGCGAAGCGTTTGTACAGATCGTGCTTCCAGTTCTTGAAAAATATTCGAAAGTGCAACGTGGCCCTTGAGTAGGCGCCCGCCGGCATCCAACCGACGATCGAGTCGCGCAAGGGCCTTAATCGTCGCAGGCTCGAACGCCGCGCGCTGACGATCAAGCGACGCTTTTTTCGCCTCAATAGCACCCTTAGTATAGTTTTCAAACAGAAAAAGTCCGCCAGACGCGAGCACCGCGACCAACAAAATAAAGCCTGTGACGATATTGACTATGGCGAAGGGGTTCCCCTGGTTCGGGGAGCGCTTTCGCTCCGATGCTAATGACTCCTTCGGGATAAAGGAGGTAGTAACGCGCTCCTGCATGCAATAAAGTGTACCACCATAAAATATGGTGAATACAAAATCGAGCAAATCGTGTGGACACTAGCGCTGGAGCGCGCGAAGTGCGAGACCGATGGCGGACGCGAATGAGGGACCAGCAAATTTTAATACTTCTGAGATGAAGGCAGGCGCCGAGACGCGATCAAATGGTGCACCGAGTTGTATCGGCGCGTCAAAATACTGCTTTGCGAGATCGGGGAGGCCCTTTAGAAGTGCGCCGCCTCCGAGAAGCACAACTCTAGAGACAGCCTTGTTCTCTTTTCGCTGATACCCGAGGAAAATGCGACGTGCTTCTGCAAAAATATATTCAATAACAGATTTTCCGATCTCGTTATTTTCGATGCCGTGTACACGCTTTTCTGCTTCTGCTTCTGCAAAAGTCATGCTCTTTGATTTTGCCCATGACAGCGTAATGTCCTGCCCTCCACGTGCGATGGTGTGTGAGATAGAAATAATCCCAAACTCAACTATATAGACGCGCGTCGATGACGCACCGAAGTCAATAACCATCACGGGAGCCGTGCCATGCTCATAGCTTGCTCGTCCCATCGAAAATGGTTCCACTTCAAAAAACTTTGCAGTGACGCCAGCACCGGCGAGTATCGCCTGATCGCGCTCGATGAGCTGATTATGAATCGCGACGAGGAGCACATCGGTGACATTTTTCTTGTCTTCTGCGTTACCGCTGATGAAGCGCGCTTCTTCCTCAGGAATAACAAACCAATCGAGTGCAACTTCGGTCACCGGTACCGGGATATATTTGCGTGCTTCAATGGGTACCATACTCGCGAGATCATCACGGTTTTTTGTTGGAAGTGAGATAACTGATATCAAGGAACCAGAGAGCGGCACCGCGACCCCGCCGATGCGACTGGTCGCATTTGACTCTCGGAGAAGATCGGTGAGTGCTTCAATTACTTTTTCTTGTGGCGCGTTCACTGACTGACCCACCTCGGCAGAAGCATACGGACCAAGCGCAATCTCGCCATACGTCTCAAGAACTGCAGCTCCTTTTTTTTGCTTCAGCTGTACCAGTTTGATGGTCGACGTACCGATATCCAACCCAATAACCGAATCCGAGTCTCCTCCACCCCCGAGGTTGCCCGTGAGCTTTTGTATCGCTTCTATAATGCCACCAAAAGAAAAGTTCATAGACAAAATCGCGCTCCCATGTATGGTGAGAGTATACCACGCGTGGTATTCAGTAATTATGTGGACGTATCTACTTGATCTTATTTCACTCGTTGTGCCGCGGCATCCTGATGCCGAGTATGCGCGGGGTGTCTCTCGAGACACCATTGAATCGTTGTTGTCGCCAAGGATACTTCGTGAGGAGCCATGGATACACTCCATCCTCCCCTACGAACGACGTGCAGTACGCTCGGTCATTAAATCCATAAAGTTTTATGGCGAGGTTGGTATGGTGAATCTGATTGCGCCCGTCGCTGCAGACTATCTTACTGATGTGCTTTCTGATCTTGCGCAAACGCAGGGATGGAACGATCCGCTTATCGTGCCCGTCCCCACGAGCCGTGCGCGCCTGTCGAGCAGAGGATACAATCAAGCAGCGCTTATTGCTCGCGCTATCCAAAATCGCATAGACGGTGTCGAGTATGCCGAAGTCTTAGGACGTGAAGATAGAAAGTCACAAATCCGCGCAGGCACGCGCGCAGAAAGAAAAAGAAATATCGCTGACTCATTTTTTGTTACTGACTCAACGCGTGTTTCAAAACGATGCATCGTCCTTATCGATGACGTCGTCGAGACGGGCGCCACACTCGCTGATTGCAAACGCGCGCTAATCAAAGCCGGCGCTGCCCGCGTCATCGCGCTTGCTATTGCTCACTGACGGCCATGCCATCGCCCACTAACTATTTCTTACGACGCTTTGGTTTGCGTCCATTCAAAATGCGATCGTCGTCGTCATGCATGCGCTGCATAGCGGCGCGTAGCTCGGGGTCAGACTGCATCTTTTCTCCAGCACGTTGGAAAGTATCGAGAACACGTTTCGCCTCAGGACTTTTCTCCAACTGTCTATGAAAATCTTCATCTGAAATACGTCCTCCGTGGCGGTCAGAGAAAATCCTGGTGAGGCTCCCCGGACGATTAAAATGGCGGAATGCCGCACGAGCCTCTGCACGAACTCTTTTAATCTCAGGAGATAGTGGCCTTGTCATGCCTCCATATTACACCAACATATTCTTGTATTTCTCGAGGTACGCCGGAAACTGTGAATGCATGGGCTCGGGGATATCTTTAATTTTTACCCAGATAATCTCGTCAGTCATGTCTGGCTCCCCTATCGCGACCTCATCCCTGTTCACTCGTGCTCGAAAATCGAATAGTACCCAGTGTGTTTTAACGCTATCGATGTCACGCATGACGTCCCGATACCCCATCAGCTCAATATCTGTCGGAGTGGTGCAAAATTCTTCGCGTACTTCGCGCTGGACCGCCTCGATAATGGTTTCGCCCACCTCTAAGCTCCCGCCGCCGGGGCTCCACCGTCCCGCCTCGTCGCGCGCACCGGCCCCGCGTTTTTCTAACATATAGTTTCCTGCCCCATCGTGACAAAAACACGATACCGCTACACCAACAAAATCAATCCCGCGTTTCATACTCGCGCATTACTTTTTAACATCGAACTTCTTGGTTCGATATAAAGTGCCTTTATTCGCAGAGAGCTCTGCAATAAGGTCGCGAACGTTGATGGTAACATCATCAAATTCCACAATCTCAACATTTACAGTTGTAATGACCACGCTGCCACCCTGTAGGAAAATCAGTGTATCTGCATACTCAGGGAAATCAACTCCCTTAAATATATCATACATACCCTTGTCTCCGACGAGCTTGATGATGTCTTCCCCACCCTTGCCGTCAAAGAACACCCCCTTACCACCCCAGCGCGAATGCGCGAGCGGGGTGTTGACGCCAAAACGAGTGGTGTCTGATTTGTATTCCTCAAGCGGACCGATAACGAATACCTTGCTTATTCCACTAACTCGTCCTGAGGCGGCATCCACCACTGCTATTTGATAGTGACCTTTACGCAAATCACCCACCTCCTCTATGCCACTCTCGTTAATGTGCTTTTCCTGCAGGTACCACTCGAACACCCGTGCGTTGCCATGCGGTACAGTCTCCGCCGTGATATGTGCCTCGTATACTCCATCTACTCTGTCTAGTAAATCTTTGTGTACAACAAACATCCGGTATTTGGGCTCGAACTCGCTCGGATCCCTAATCTCTATGTGGTACTGCAGCCCGGGGAGGAGCTGCGGGGCATCTGCTGGAACCAGTGTCACTGAAAAATCTGCCCTGCTCACCTTTTCTGTTAACGTTCCACTTTCAGTTACCAATGTGAGCCCCCACGCGCACACACCAGCCCCCGCAGTAATGGCGCAGATATCTCGCGCCACGCTCTCGGTGACCTGCGAGAAGCTTGCGAGCACCTTCAGTTCGTAGCTAACGGTGAGGTCTCTCCGCTCTGTTATGGGTGCAGTAAGTACCTTTGGTTCAGGATGTACGCTGACCTTCTCAACAACAGGCTGTGGAGTTGCCACTTGTTCAACCGCTACCTGCGTGCCCTCACTCGCAAGAAGATACCATCCGCCACTAATAATAACGACAATGATGAGCACCCCTACACCGATCAAATACTTCATTGTAATCAGTATAAACCGCCGCCAAAGAGGAGAGGGAGGGATTCAACTGATTCTGGCTTACTTCGAAGCATAACAATATTCTATCATCCGTCTTCTTATAGGCTAATTCGCCCGAACATGTCCTATATGGCCATTCTAGTTTTTTGCAAAATGCTTGTTTGGTCAACTATTCAACCTTAAATGTCATCATCATTCCCGATTCTAAGTGCTCGGCGATGTGGCAGTGGGCCATCCAGGTGCCAGGGTTTGAGGTGTCGAGAATAATATCGACTGTTTCTCCAGCTTTCACCAAGACCGTGTCTTTCCACACAAGGTTTGTTTGCGGCAGGTCATCACGAGCGACCACGAGAAACCGCTGTCCGTGGAAATGAATCGGATGCTGCATTGGGTGCATAGACTTTGGGTCGTTAAAGATACGTATTTTAACTGGCTCGCCTTTTTTGAACGCCCAGTCGATATCCATATCTTTTCTTCCGGTGTCTTGATCAATGATGCGCCACTTAACCATGTCGGCATTCGACATTTCATTCATCATTTGCATATCGGTGTCCTCCCATTCAATACCCCCTTCCGGCAATCCTCCCATATTCATACCGCCCATCGTGGTGCCGTCCGGCATCATATGACCGCCCATGTTGCTCATCATTCCCCCCATCATGTCGACGGTTAATGAGATTGTTTTGTCCGGTGCACTGCCAACATACTGACGGTACGGGTCGATACTCGCAGATACTTGTGGGCTCATTTGGAGAGTGTTGAACTGAGCGGCATACGACTTTTCGAGCGGCCCGTCTGTCACCGCAATTGAGCCGAGCGCCGTAAGGCCTGTTGGTGTGTCATTCACTAGTGTCGTGGGCTCTGTAACAAGTACATCAACTATCGCGCGCTCCGATGGCCCGAGCGTTACCGAATCAACGAACGTCGAACGTTCGTACACACCGTTATCTCCACCAACAAGCTTCATCTGTGCACCCTGAATAGCAAAATTAAACGGCCGCGCATTGGCGCTATTCACCAGGTAAAGCCGTACTACTTCTCCGCGCACGACTTGGAGTACATAATCCGTTCCGCCATTCACCAACATCACGTTCCCAAACCGCCCCATAAGTGTGTGGTCAGCTCCTGCCTTACTGAGATTGATATTCTCTCCTTCTATCAAAATATCGTCGAGAAACACCACCTCTTCACGATTGACCGGCGGGAGATAGCTTGAGTCACTCGGCTCCACAACAAACGCACCATACAGCCCCAGTTCCTGCTGATAGTCCTCGCGCACGTGCGGGTGGTACCAGTACACACCCGCGTCAGGAAATGTAAGCTTGTACGAAAAGGATTCTCCCGACTTTATTTCCTCTTGACTAGTCTGCGATCCATCAAAGGCGTTGTCCATACGCACTCCGTGCGAGTGGAGGAGCGTACTCATGCCCACCTCGTTTGTGAAGTTGATAGTCACCTCCGCTCCTTGCTCAACTTTGATTAGTGGCCCAGGGATCGAGCCGTTGTACGCGAGCATGTCGTGAGTGACTCCATTTATTTCCTTCGTGACCACACTCGCGGTGAGGTCGTACGTATCACCGTCTGTAAGCTCAACTATTTGTGAAGCGCTCGCTCGCGGCGCAAGTGCAGCTTGGCTTAACAAGTACCCAAAGCCGATGAGTACGAGAGCGCCCAATACGTACCAGATTTTAGTCATAGTGTAGTTCTATACTATCACCGTCCCGCATCATGTAGTTTTCGTACTCAGTGTTGTCGATGCCATTCACTTTCATGTGCATGTTTGTGCCAAACGACCGCATATCGCGTCCCCAGTTTGCGAAGAAGTTACCAAGCTTGAGGTCGTCCTCAACGACGCGCCCCGAGTACTCGAGGTGGATGATCGGTAAGTCCTCGTGCGTATGCATGGGCTGATGCACTGCGCCAAGTCCGATATTTCCTGGAATCTCAATCTTTTCACCCTTCACGTACATTACCAACGTTGGGTGCCAGTGGAGCCCATCTTGACTTACTACCGTCGTATTGTTTCCAGTCTGAAGCGTCGACGACCACCATGTGGCCCCCGCCAAAAGAACAAGGACTATGACACCAAGGATAAGGGGGGTTTTCATATGTTCACTAAACGTTAGAGGTTTTTAAGAATGAAGTCAACACGTTCTTCTCTCGGAAGGACGGGCACCCGGACTACCGGGGCCGGGAGTGACTCGTACACTTTAGTGATAAGCGCATGGATTTTCTTTTGCGCCGACTCGTCCTCGGTGCGGGCATAGTCGGGAGCCAACGGGAGCGGATCCAGGATAAATACTTTTTTGTAATCTACACGTTCAAGTGCCTTCGTGAGCTTGGTGTCCTCAGGGAGCCCGAGAAAGTGGTAGTACGCGAGGATATCAGGGAGTGCACGGTCGAGAAACACAACCACATCTCTGGGCAGCGTCCGCTCCTCTTCAATTTGCATGTCGAGGACGCGGTGCTGAAACTCGAGTTGGTTTGCTTTAATTTCCTTCGTCGACTTCCCCGTCACACGCTGCGTATCGATGTAGTGTCGCGCGTGCTCGATCGTGGTCTCATACCCGCGTTGTTTTAGAAGTTCGACGGTCGTCGTCTTACCCGAACTGGGGCCGCCGGTAATAACGTACCACTCTGTCGGTATACGCATGGGTCAGATCATCTCGCCCGTCTTCTCAAGCATCATGTGGTGAATCGTTGCTACTTGGGTCCATGTCGCAATGAGAATAAGGATGGCGGAACACGCAAGCGCATCCATCTTGGTAATGCCAAACGTTGATTCCGCGTTCCCAAATACGCTAATAAGAAACACTATGACACCAATAAACCCGGTTATGACACTTGCAACGTGCATGAGTTTAGAGAATTTCATATTTTTTGATTAGTTTTTAATATTCTGAGCAAGAAAACCCGCAAGCCAGATACCCGCTCCCACGATAACGTTCCAGAGAATAAGACCAACGATGAAGTTACCTATTGTCATAATATTTTCCACCTGCCCAACGTTGAGATGCAAGATATACGGCAAGAGGGATGGGCGCGATGCCGGTATCAAACCTAATATCACGTAGCAGAGTATGTACGTAATGTTGATCCACGCTAACCCGATTTTGACTGCGCGAAATGTGTTCATTTGAGTATATGTGTTTAATGCTTGTAATACCTCTTGGTTAATAATACTAACCTGTTTCGACCGGCCTTACGGCGACAGGTTTTTGTTTGAAGTACCAATAAATGATGGCGCTTAGAATCGCAGCCAAGAAGCACCACACGGATATAAAGGTTATGTTGAAGAACCAATTCGCGATAAAGAAAGAGGCGAGGGCGGCGAGGCCAAATACATTGAGTACTCGGTGACTTGAGATGAGACCGCTCCCACAGGTGACTGCCACATACAAGGTAAGCGGCAGTAATTCGTACAAGTGTCGGTAGTCATAGGCGATGCTCTGGTTCACAATATGTGCTGTACCTGGGTCCGCAAAAATGTAATAGAGGAGGTATGCGCCGAGTATGAAGCCAGCAAGCGACAGGGCCCTCAAGACATTTTTCCGAAGAGGATCTGGCTCAACCAGCAATACCGCAATGGGGACGAACACCGGCCAAAAAACGTACGCAAAGAACAAATACGCGTAGGTCATGACTGTACCCAACAGGGACATACCAAATGAAAGCCAGATAACCCCTTCAATAGTTTGCTGGATTCCGAAGAAGAGTGGGATGCTGGCAAGAGGCAGCTCCTTTTTCGCCTCCGTTTTTGTGAGCGTCAAAACTCCGGTAGCAGCGAGTACTCCCCCTGCGACGAAACTTGCGGTGGCTGAAAAACACATATCAGCTGTTTTTATTCCGCCCTAAAGACATGAGCGCGACAAGACTTATGGAAAGCAGAAATGCCGTGATCGAATCATAGAACCAGTGCGTTTCTGATCGGAATAAAAAGGTACCTCCCTCATAGGATGCAATCTTGGCCGCGAACATCGCGAGTGTACCCATTACGGTCGATAGTATCGCTATTGCATAAATGACGGTATTCAGAAAGTTCTTCATATATTTGCGGCTCTCATTCTAGCAAAATTGCGTAACCACTCTCGCCAGAAAAGGAAGGCCAGAATCGGAAATGCGAGAGAGGTAACTAGGCCTGGATAGTATCCTCCTGCAATGAGAGCCTTGATAGGGTGATGCAGCTCAAAAACAAATATGACTCCAAGAAGCGCGAGCATATAGAAGCGCTGTCGCTCTCCTAAGAGAAGTATGAAGGCGACAATAAGAAGCAGCCACAACATGGCCTGGAAAGTGACGAACATCGCCTCGTGGATTGAAGCAAAGGGCAATAGTCCAAATATCCACTCATCCCATGCGTCGAGATTGTAGAAACCGGTCAAGATTTCCTCCACTCCGTGTGCAATAAAGAGCGGGATCGAGAGCGCGAAGATGGTTTTGAGTCGTGATGTGATCATGTAATTTACCTAACAACTCTCCAGAGAAGCTCTAAAATTGTGTCGAGATTTTTCTGCTCGACAAACTCAGACCGATCATTTTTATTATGATAGTGTCTCAGTAACTTTGGTGCAGTACCAAGCCCAAATAAGCGATACGCAAGAATCGAGAATGCAAAACGCAACTTTCTCTTCCCATCTAAGATCTGCGGCGTGTATCTCATATCCTCCGCGGGAATAGTGGTTAACGCGACTGCGCGCTCACATCCTGACTCGATGAGTGTCACGTGGTCAGAAACAAAACCAAATGGAGTTAGGAAATTTACAATTTCTATTCTTGCTTGAGGAGCATGTACAACACCCAGCCCAAGCGATCTCGCATGTTCAACAAGTGGCGTGAGCCATGTGCGAGCAGTTTCATCTTTCTGTCCTGGCCAAAGAAGTAAGTGTGACCCCATGCCCACCATCTCAAGGTTATACATTTCATGTACATCATGAACGCCATACTCTCTCGCGTATGCTCTTGACCCACCACGAGTCGCCCATCCATCCTCGAGATCGAAAAAGATTATTCGGATCGGCTGATTTTTTGATTCCTTCAAAAGCCTCTCCACAAACCTGAGGAGGACAGAAACACCGGATGCGTTATCGTTTGCACCAGGCGTACCAAACCATGCGTTGTAGTGTGCAGAAAGCATCGTCTTTTTTGCATCACTTCGTGAATTGAAAGGGTAATCAACGATAATGTTTTCTCCTCGAGCAAAAATGGTTGAAAATTTCTGGATAGAAAATGGAATCTGGCGAGCACTAAGAAATTCCTTAATCCATTCACCTTTCTCACGATTATTTCTTTTCTCGAGTTCCTGAATGTACTGTTTCATAGTTTTCGACGCTTCAATAAAACAGCATTGATCGCCACAATGACGGTCGAGAGAGACATGAGAACTGCTGCGAGTGCAGGTTCCAACAGGATGCCGTATGTGTACAGAGCCCCTGCGGCGAGTGGGAGTGCTATAACGTTGTACCCCGTCGCCCAAAAGAGATTTTGAATCATCTTGCTATAGGTGAGTTGTGAAAGTCGGATGATTTTTGGAATGTCTCGAGGATCGTTGCGCACTAGAATGATGCCGGCCGATTCGATTGCGACATTAGTACCCGCGCCTATGGCGATGCCAAGGTCAGATTGGGTAAGTGCCGGTGCATCATTCACTCCGTCGCCTACGAAGGCGACTTTCTTGCCGCCTTTTTGGAGTGCCTTCACTTTCTCCGATTTTTCTCCTGGCAGGACGCGGGAAAAGTACTCATCAATGCCGAGCTCCGATGCGACTTGCTTTGCCACTTCCTCCGAATCGCCCGTAATCATCGCGATCGAGACACCGGCCCCTTTGAGCGCCGCGACTGCTTCCTTGGCCTCTGGTCGCGGCGCGTCAGCAACTTGGATGGTACCGACTACTATTCCATCCTTCTCAACAACAATGTCCGCCCCACCGCGATGTCCTACAAAAATCTTTTTGCCTTCCACCATCCCTTCGGCCCCTACACCGGGTATTCGCTTAAATTCCTTCACTTCCATATATCGTAGTGAGCGCTTTTTTGCCTCGGCAACGATCGCATGTGCTATCGGATGCTCTGAGTGCGCATCAACTGCGGCAGCGAGCGCGAGTGTTTCGTCCGAGCTTGCGTTCGTTACCGTAAACTTCCCTTCCGTAAGCGTGCCTGTTTTATCAAACAAAACCGTATCGATCGTGCGCGCCGCTTCGAGCGCGAGCCGCTGTTTAACCAAAAACCCATTTTTTGCAGCCATGGTGGTCGAAATGGATGCAACCAAGGGCACGGCAAGGCCAAGTGCGTGCGGGCACGCAATGACGAGAACTGCAACCAGGCGCTCGGTGGCAAAGACGAGCCCAACCTCGGCAAAAAGCCATGACACAAACGTCGCACCACCCGC
The DNA here is from genome assembly GCA_038062735.1 of Patescibacteria group bacterium. GTDB lineage: Bacteria > Patescibacteriota > Minisyncoccia > Phycocordibacterales > Phycocordibacteraceae > Phycocordibacter. Next base: position 2,426 of record JBBTWN010000016.1, on the reverse strand, counting down.
GACCACGGCGACCCCCGTCAGGTAAAGTGCTGCGCGATCGGCAAGAAGCTGTAACTTCGACTTTGAGCTTTCGGCTTGTGCAACGAGCCGCATGACGCCCGCAAGGAAGGTCGCTTCACCTGTCTTGGTAACCCGCACGGTGAGTGACCCGTCGCCGTTTATGGAACCCGCGATCACGCTATCGCCTGTGTGCTTCGGCACCGGGCGAGACTCACCAGTCAAAATGGATTCATCAACTTCAGAGATTCCCTCAAGTACCTCTCCGTCACCCGGCACCTTGGCGCCGGGCCGCACTACCACCACATCACCCGGCTTCAAGTTTTTTGCCTCATCGGGGAGGAGTGCCGAGAGTTCCTTAAGTGCGCCCTTCGCCCCCTGCACGGCTCGCATCTCAATCCAGTGGCCCAAAAGCATGATGGCGATAAGCGTGGAGAGTTCCCAAAACAGCGTGGCTCACCAATAAACGTTGCGTAGACACTCCACGAGTACGCAGCCGTCGTCGCAAGTGCAATCAAGGTCATCATCCCCGGGAGCCAAACGCGAAGCTCGTGGTACGCGCTCTTTAAGAAAATCCATCCGCAATACCAAAAAACAATCGAGCCGAGCACAAGGATAACCCACTCGTAACCAGGAAATGTAGGCACGGTGATGCCAGTCGCGATTTTAAAGATTTCGGAGTACCCGAGTATCGGAACCGTGAATATAAGTGCGATCCAAAACTTTTTGAGAAAATCAGCGGTGTGATGACCGGCGTGTGTGTCGTGATGCGTGTGTCCCTGCATGCTATTTTTTCTGTGAGACTTTATACACCTTAAGAATTTCTTCGGCTGCTTTTTTCTGGTTCGTGCCACGCATCTGCTCCACCACGTGCGTTTCAAGGTGGTTTTTGAGCATTAAACTCTCAACTGCGCCGAGCGCACTTTTTATCGCCTGCGCTTGCGTGATGATGTCGATGCAATAGGTATCGCTTTCAACCAGCCGTATGAGACCCGCTACTTGGCCTTGAATTCGGCTCAGGCGATTTTTAACCTGTTTTTTAATTTCCACTTTCATATGCACCAGTATACCCTAGGGGGGTATATGCTTCAAGTCATGAGGGGATATACTGTGGGCTATATATGAATACACATACATACACAATTATCGGGGCCGTGGTAGTCGCTGCAGCAATTGTTGCTGGTATCATTTTCTCTCTTCAGAGTTTTGATGCGAGCACCGTGGCTTGTGACGCCATAGACGAGGCACGCGCAGAGCTCCAGTCGCTCTACGATGCAGGAGTAGCTGCGAGTGTGCAGATTTTTGCAGAAGAGCGGGCAGTTGCAGAAGAGAGATTGAGTCAATGTCTAAGTGCAAAACCAATCGACCCTTGTGCGGACGCACAAAAGACTCGTGACGCCGCGGTCGAAGCATTTAACGGTATTACATCACCGTCCGACAGCGCGCCCTACAGCGAGTTTCAGGAATACTTTGCAAAGCGCGACGTCGCGTATAAAAACTACAAGGATGCGAAAGGCGCTTTGGACCAGTGCCGCGCCGCAAACCCGCCAAAGGCAGATGTACCCTATGAACAGTCCGACACCAAGGCATGCTTCGATGCATACGACGCATCTATGGCAACTACCCAAAATACATTTACGCAAAATACTCAGATGATGCGCGCCGCACTCACTGCAGGGCTTGCGGGTCTCGACGCACGAGAAAAAGCCTGTAATCCACCCAAAGGAAAAGATGCCTTTACAGACCCCGTGCGAGATGGTGAGTCCGGGCAAGCCGATGCGCCAGCAAACCTCAGAAGCTGCAAGCTCCTGAACCCTGCCGTCGATGCTGAACTTGTGACACTTCGCGCGCGTGCTGCCGCCATCCCCGGCGAAATACAGGCGATCATTGATGGTATCGAAAATATAACGAAGCGCGAGAGCAAGCTCCGCGTCGACCTCGCGGACGTGGACACCTATATCCCGCCAGAGAGTACTAAGACCCAGTTCGAAGGGGTGCTGAACGCACTCCGGGCCGAGCGCAAAGTGAACATCGAGTCCGCGCTCGACTTTTACAAAAACCTGCGTGAAAGAAGAGACGCAGAGAAAGCAACGCTCGAAAAAGAGCTGAGCGACGTACAAGCTAAAATCCAGGCGCGCGTGGATCAGATCAACAAGGAGAACGAGGCTCGTCAGCGTGCCTTCCCTACTGCCTTACATCTCGCAAAACCTGACGAGTGCGCCTACTACCATTGCCACGGCGTGCTCTGCGGTATGTCCGACCCCGCACCAGGTGCATGCGGCCAAGGCGCAACGACCGAGGACGACATTGACTGTAAAAAATTCTTCGACTCCTACCTACAGGAGGCTGGGGTGTACTAGATTCTTTTGCTGGTCTCCACGGTCACTGAAGTCTGCCCTTTCCGAACGCGAAGTTACTATCTGCGGAGA
>JBBTWN010000015.1:0-8251 GCA_038062735.1 Patescibacteria group bacterium | reverse complement strand
TATGTACGCGCACCTATCAGTTCATTCGCACTACTCTCTTTTGGACGCACTGCCGCAAATTGATCCGTTGGTTGACACTGCATCTAATTTTGGCATGCCCGCCTTGGCCCTCACCGATCGCAACAACATGTATGGTGCGATCGAGTTTTACAAAGCTGCAACCAAAAAAGGATTAAAGCCGATTCTCGGCGTTGACGCTGACTTTCAGATAGGGGCACAGACGGGTCACCTGATACTCCTCGCGCGAAACCACGAAGGCTATCAACACCTCATTAAGCTTGTCTCAAGCATGCACTTATCGGGTGGGGCCAAGCCGCATTTTACACAAACTGATTTAGAAAAATATGGAGATGGGCTTCTCGTGCTCATCCCTGACACCGCGCTTCTCGCGCCAGGCGCTGACACCCTGATTGAGGCTCTGGTGAGCGCGCTCGGCAAAGAGTTTGTGTATGCGCGCCTCGGCTGGAACGGCGGGTCAGAGCGGCAGCTCCGCACAGCCGGCGTTGCGCGTGCGCTCGGCCTGCCCTTAGTCGCTGCGGACGGCACCTATTATCTCAAAGCCGAGGACGGGGCGCCGCGCGATGTGGTACGACGTATCAGTATTCCTGATAGCACGCCAGACGGTAATGACCGACACTTTATCTCACCCAAGGATTTTGATGAGCGGTATGTCGAGTACAAAGACGCACTCGACAACATCGCGCGCGTGGTCGACGCATGCACGGTGGTGCTTGATCTCGGTCACTGGATCTTCCCCAAGTTCGACATTCCTGCCGGCACCAGCTATGAAGCGGAGCTCAAAAAAGCAACGCTCACCGGCATTCCGTGGCGCGGACTCACCGAGTCGAATGAAGTAATGGACCGCATCGACTACGAGCTCGGTATTATCAATGACAAAGGATTCGCACCATACTTTCTCACGGTGTCTGACCTTCTCGCGTACGCGAAGCGAGCAAAAATTTTAACCACCACACGAGGCTCTGCCGCGGGCTCACTCGTGTCATATCTTACGGGCATCACGAACGTTAACCCGCTTGAATATAAATTACCTTTTGAGCGATTCTTAAACCCGGGCCGGCCTAAAGCGCCAGATATCGATATGGATATCGCCGACGATAAGCGCGATCAGATGGTCGACTACGTTAAACAAAAATATGGCGAGGATCGCGTGGCACAGATCGGTACCTTTGGCACCATGATGGCTCGCGCTGCAGTGCGAGACGTGGCCCGTGCATTAGGCTACCCGTACGGGACAGGCGACCGCATCGCTAAGCTCATACCCATTGGGTCACAGGGCTTCCCCATGACCCTTGAACACGCGCTCGAGATTGAGGAGGATTTACGCAAGCTCTACAAAACTGACGAGGATGCAGAAATAATTATTAACACTGCCCGAAGGATTGAAGGAAACGCACGCCACGTGTCAGTGCACGCCGCGGGAGTCGTCGTCTCGCCCACTCAGATGACTGATTTTACACCGATACAGCTCGACCCCAAAGCCGGAAAAATAATTACGCAATACGATATGTACTCCCTGACCGACGAGTACGGTGGCGTTGGTCTTTTAAAGTTTGACTTCTTGGGTCTTAAAAACTTATCAGTCCTGGCTGACGCAGTCGACCGAGTACAAGAGCGCGTTCGCACGTACGTCGATATAGAGCGCATACCCATGAACGATCAACGCACGTTTGCCATGCTCGCGCGCGGTGAGACAGAGGGCGTGTTTCAGCTCTCGGGCGGCGGGATGACACGCTACCTGAAAGATCTAAAGCCGACCACCATCCACGACATTAATGCGATGGTGGCACTCTATCGGCCCGGACCCATGGAGTCGATACCGCAATATATTCAGCGCAAGCAAAATCCAGCGTTCGTCACCTACCCCGACCCGCGCATGCGCGACATCTTGGACCGCTCATACGGACTTCTCGTGTACCAAGAAGACGTCTTGATGACCGCAATTACACTGGCGGGGTACTCATGGCTCGAGGCCGACAACCTGCGCAAAGCGATGGGCAAGAAGATCCCCGCCGAGATGGAAGCGCAGAAGGAGAAGTTCCTCACTGGCGCACAAGAGTTTGGCGGGATTAGTAGCAATAAGGCTGAAGAAATATGGAGGCTGATCGAACCATTTGCCGCATATGGGTTCGGTAAGGCTCACGCAGCAAGTTACGGCAAGGTGGCATACCAGACGGCGTACATGAAGGCAAACTTTCCTGATGACTATATGTCATCACTTATGTCTGCTGATGCGGGCGACGTCGAAACCGTTGCACTGCATGTGGCAGAGTGTTTGCGCCTCGGGATCAAGGTGCTCCCGCCAGACGTCAATGAATCATTCGAAACATTTGCGGTGACTGCGCCCATGGTTATACGCTTTGGGCTTAACTCCATTAAAAATATCGGGGATGGCGTCGCGCACATGATCATCGCGGAGCGCGCAGAGCACGGCCCGTATAACACGCTTGGAGATTTTGCAGTCCGCGTTGGGAGCGCCGTTATCAACAAAAAATCAATTGAGTCGCTCATCAAGGCTGGCGCCTTGGATCGCTTTGGAGAGCGCGCGGCAATGCTTGAAAAAACTGAAGAACTCGCGAGTATCAACAAGCGCGACGACACCCATGTCGATCAGGGTGCACTGTTTGCCGCGTCATCAAGTGTGCCCACGGTAACACTCTCACCTATCACGACACCGCTCACTGATAAACTGTTGTGGGAGAAAGAACTCCTGGGCATCTATGTCTCGGGCCACCCGATTGATAACCACAAAGCGGTGCTCGACAAATATCCGCGCTCTATCTATAACGCCATCCACGAAGATCGTGCCGGCATACCACTCGTCGTCGGCGGACTCGTCGAGACCGTAAAACCTATTCTTACCAAAAAGGGCGACCGTATGGGGTTTGTGACGCTCGCCGATCGCGAGGCATCCATCGAGTGTGTCGTCTTTCCAGAAATATTTGCGAAGCATAAATCTGATCTTGAACCCGGCAAGGTCGCACTAGTTAAGGGAAAACTCTCGCGCCGAAACGGTATACCCTCGCTCATTGTTGACAAAGTGAAAGGACTCTAGTATTTTTGTTGGATGAATAAAGAGCATGAGCTTAAGCTCCGCCCCCAAGACCGTACTGAATTTATTAAGGCTGCGAGGCGCCTGAAGCGCAGCTTCGCGAACAGTGTCGACAACACAGAGGGGCGATTTGATGCGCTGGACCGTGAAGAAAGTAGAAACCCTAACCTTGGCTCGATCCTTGAGCGACGAAAGGGGGCGGTCCTTGTTGCACGCACCACAACATCCTTTGAAATTGATCGCGCATGGGAGAATGGGAGGATATCATCCCCGACCTCACACTTTCTCGGTCGAGCACTCGACAAGTGGGCCGAAAAGTCAGTAAAGCAGGTTGCAAAGAAGCTTCACTAAACCTTGACAGAAACACATTAATTTATATAATGAAAATATGACTTATCGACGCACTACAACAACGACGGAGGCGACTAGCTAGGGCGGGGGCTTTGGTCTAATCACCACATCCCGCCCGAGCGGGATTTTTTATTTTTCACGATGCACTACTATGAAACTAAAAGAAAGGGGTCCAAAGCGTTCAGAAATCCGAAAGCTATCGATTGAAGAGCAGGCGGCGTTCTTTGTAAACGCCAAAAGACTAAAAACCGCCTTTAATGGACTTCGTGCTAATCTAGCAAACGCTAAAAATGTAACCGACCCAACTGGTAGACTTAGTGACGCTGAAAAAGCGTTGTTAATCGCATCAGTCGAGTCTGCTGGTGCGCTGGACACTGCAATCGAAAGAAAACAAATATCAAAAAGGCACGGGAATATGCTCGCACGCGTGCTCAATGTCTGGATTGAGCGGGCTGCGACAGATACAAAACAATCTGTATAATACACTTTATGGACCAAAATCTTGAGCACAAACGACATACACTCGCCCATCTCTTGGCGGCATCAGTTCGCGAGCTCTACCCAGGAGCAAAAAACGCGATAGGGCCTGCGATAGATGACGGATTCTATCAAGACTTTGAACTTCCCAAACCGATTCCTGAAGCAGAGCTCTTGAAGATCGAGAGTCTTATGCGGAAGAAGCTTGCGACATGGGACAAGTTTGAAAAGCGCGAAGTCACCGCCAGCGAGGCAAAAGATGAGTTTGCATGGAACGAATATAAAACTGAACTTATCAACGAATTTGCAACTGAAGGTAAGACACTCACCTTTTACACCGTTGGAGGTTTTGTTGATCTCTGCAAGGGCGGCCACGTCGACAATCCGGCCAAAGATATAGCACTCGACTCGTTCAAGCTCGACCGCATCGCTGGCGCCTACTGGCGCGGTGACGAAAAAAAACCGATGCTCACCCGCATCTATGGCCTCGCGTTCGATACCAAAGTTGAACTTGATGCGTTCCTCGCTCAGCGCGAAAAAATGCGAGAGCGTGACCACCGTAAAATTGGTAAGGAGTTGAAACTTTGGGTCTTCTCTGATCTCGTCGGTGCTGGACTACCGCTCTACACCCCGAAAGGCACGGCACTACAAATGGCATTGCGCGAGTACCTCATGGAAATCAACATGCGCTATGGCGCGCAGCCCGTCACCATCCCGCATATGGCAAAACGCGAGCTGTATGAAATATCAGGACACGCGGCAAAGTTTGGAGATGAGCTTCTGGCTGTGCACAGTCACTACGGCGAGTTTGTATTGAAGCCCGTGAACTGTCCGCACCATATTCAGATTTACGCCAGCGAGCCGCGCAGTTACCGTGAGTTGCCGATACGGTATGTTGAAATAACTGCTCAACATCGTGATGAAAAGCCGGGTGAAATTGGCGGCCTTGCACGCACTCGCTCGTTCTCTGTGGACGATGGCCACATCTTTTGCCGACTTGAACAAGTTGAGGAAGAAGCAAAAAATATTGCAAATATTGTTAAAGACTTTTATACCAGCTTTGGCATGTGGGGAAACCATTGGGTGTCTTGGTCAGTCAGAGACCCAGAACACCCCGAGAAGTACATCGGAGAACCTACAGACTGGGACAAAGCTGAGGCTATGCTCAAGAAAGTATCCGACGAAATGAATCTTGACGCAAAGCGCATGGAGGGAGAGGCAGCACTCTATGGCCCAAAGTTAGATTTTATGTTTACTGACGCCCTTGGTCGCGAGCGGCAGCTGGCTACCATTCAAATAGATTTTTCTATGCCAAAGCGGTTTGGCCTAGAATACATTGACTCAGACGGAAGCAAGAAAACACCAATCATCATTCATCGCGCCATCTGTGGCTCGCTTGAGCGATTTATGATGATTCTTATTGAGCACTTTGCGGGAGCATTCCCTTTCTGGCTATCGCCGGTACAAGTGAAGGTGTTGCCGGTGTCAGAAAAACATGTTGAGTATGCACGTTCTGTTTTGAAGGCACTCAAAGACGCAGGGCTACGCGCTGAGATTGATGACGCGAACGAAAGTCTGGGTAAGAAAATCAGAAATGCAAAGACACAAAAAATCCCCTACTTGTTTGTCCTTGGAGACAAAGAAGTAGAGGCGAACACCGTGACTGTCGAAAACCGCACCGCCTCAGAAGGCGCGATGCCGCTCGACACCATCATCGACCGCCTCAAAATCGAATACCACGACCGCGTCTAGGTTTTAACAAGTCCACGAACCCTCCTTTCAATCGGCCACACGAGTGCTCCGTCTGCGACATTCTTTACTCTAATCAACCAGCGTATCCAGCCCATCATGTCATTAATTGCCATCATCACCGTTGGAATCTCGCCATTTCGTACTGCAAGTGCGAGACCAAATATCATTGGGCCATTTAATACTGGAATGAAGAGCGCGGCGACGAGACCAGGAAATAGCACGGCATAATACGCAGTAGCTCGAATAAGTTCAGGGATTTTCTTCCATAATGTGCTGACGTCACTTAGTCTTGCACCTACCCAGCGAAGTAAATTGCCGATAAGTGGAAGTGCCATAATGTCGAGACCCAAGCCCCCTGCAAACCACTTAGTAGCCGGCCAAACACCATCTTTCAATGCCAACCAAAATCCCTCTACTGCCTTTCTTGGAAGAAAAGTTGCCACTTTAAGTACATCCCAATAGATTTGCTCAATCCAATTAAATGCAAGATCCTGTCCCTTCTCTTTGTTCTGCATTGCACGAAAATCTTCTCGCGAAATTTTTGTTCCTCGGGGTAGCTCATTCGAGCGAAGCAGTTTTACTTCTTTTTTTACTTCTGGCTTAACAACGATTACATCCCGTCTTGTAGCAAATTGCTTTTCAATAATTGGAACAGACGATACTGCCTCATGAGGAATGACGAGAGCTTTTTGAGCGAACGCTTCCAGCCTTGCACCTTCTAAGTGTGCTCTCGCTGCATGTTCACGTTTTTCATCAGTTCTACTCACACCTCTATTATATCACTTTCATGAAGAAAAGTCAAGCACGGAGATACAAAAAACCGGCTCAACAGAGCCGGTTTTTTGAACACATAATGTTCATTATTTGTGTACCCAGTTCCAGACGTGAGCAATGACAAAGCCGACTATGTAGCCGACGACGCCCACAACCACCCACAGTTCTATCGCCGTGACGATATCAAAGGATTGCACAACCACGGGTACCTGCAGAAAGTGGAGTCCTAAGATAAAATCAACCCACCACTGCCCCAGACCAATGGCGACAACGATAGACCAAACGACATGTACCACAACCGCGATAGCAGCGATAGCGAGTGCAACTTTTTGTGTTTTAACCATATACAAAAATATTAATTAGTATATATAAAGCATACACCCAAAAAAACAAGCACTAAATCTTTTTAACACGGCTCGTGAGCCAGTCACCAGAAAACTCGAGCTGTTCTCGTCTCGCGTCGTCAAAACGCACCATGACAATGGGGCTCAGTACCCCACCATCACGTCCTGCGCCACGCATACCGTCTCTTACCTTTTGAACTATTCCGGGTAGAAAGGCTTTGCCAAAGGCGGGCAGAGCTTCAACTCGAGTGCCTTCGGTTGCTACACCATTTTGGACACGTATCGCCCAGCTAAATGCTCCCTCACGATGCTCTTCCATGCTGGCTAGCATAGCATATCTGCATGTAAGTGATTTTATCGATCTCTGCTACTTCTTAGTGAAGCTGATCGCTAAACCGCTTGGGTAGAAGTGAATAGTCGATTTGTGCGTTTTTGAAACTGAGCGCTGCAATGCTTTGTATGCATCGCTCTCTAAAAGATCATCCCGGAGAGCATTTTTCATCCAGTCGTCACATTCAATAACCATGGGCGCTCTGAGCGGAATGCCCGTTAGAAGTATCCACGCATGTAGTCGTCGAGCGCTCCACAACATCTTGTTTCGCTCACTTTTGAACTCGCTATAGTTCTCTTGAGTCGAAAAGCGTGCGTCTGCTTCAAGTGCCATATACCTCTGTTTTAGTAATTTCTTTCAACGTAGTGGCCACGAAGTGTGGGTCGAACTTGTCTACCTGTCGCGACTGTTCTAAAACCATCCGCAACAAATGCGAGCACTTCGCTTGCAAAGCAGGTTGCTGTTGCAGCACCCAAAAGTGCAACAAATGTTCCCGGAATGGCTGCGGGCGCCAAAAGAACAGCAGCTGCAAGCAAAGCACCAAGCGCAATCGTAAGTGCCATCCCCTTTCTCGTTTCACCTAAATAAGTGTCGAGTGCCTTCAATCGTCGTGCGACTGGGCCGAATTCATTATGTCTTTCCCTTCTCATATGTTTATTTATTATCTTTTTAATTTAACCACGGGCTTCAAATGACTGTGCGACAGCGAGCTTCACGCCAGTGTACGGATTCTGGTAGTGATTATCTAATGCGTGCATCAGGACTTCCACGATGCGGTGGAGTGCTTCGTTCGAAACGCCGACCGACGCAGTGTTCAGAAGATGCTCAGAACCTGCGCGGCGTGCGCGAACAAGTTGGTCAATGGTCGATGCGAGGATGGTGAGTACTGTCGGTGCCGTCATGCCCGTCGTTTCAAGGTTTCGCACCAAGACGTAGGCACTCTCCCGATCGCCCGAGAGGATAGCAGTAGCCAGATTCGATACTGCATTTTGATCCGTTGTGCCCGCAGTGATTGGCTCAGTGTTAGTAGTAGAAACTGGTGGCGTCATGACTGATGCAAGAAGTTCATCTACTGATTGTAGCGGCGCGACTTCTACCATTGGGGTAAGCTCTGCGAGTTCAGGTTCAATAGGTTCAACATTCTCTGAAACC
>JBBTWN010000014.1:11570-19664 GCA_038062735.1 Patescibacteria group bacterium | reverse complement strand
GACCGTGATCGAATCAAGCTCGGTCATTCTGTCAGAGGTGAGAAGCACCCATCCGTCTTCGCGTGGATACATGCGGATTGCAGCATCGAGAAGCGCTCCAAACTTTTGTAACGTTACTTCGTTTGACTCACCCAAGGTGCTCGCCGTTATGACTGCCTCTGGGCTCATGAGAACACCAGCGGCGTGTGCCCTGCCCTCAATAATCTCAGCGAGTGGCAGTTGCTGAAATACTGCTACCGGTTCTGCGACTGCACTAGGCGCTGCAGAAACACTCGCCGAGTATGCGGCTGAGTCGCCCTGCGTGTAGCCATTTCCATTCTGCACAAAGCGTGTATCAACATCCACCTTGTACTGCGGAGGTGCAGAAGCCAATGCGATAGATTCTACAATTTGAGATACTCCGGAGCGCCCCATCACTGCAAAGGTGACGAGTCCGGCGATACCTGCAACGGCGAGCCAGAAGATAAGAGTGAGCGCGGGCCCCGCCTCAAATCCAGTGTATGGAATTTGCGTAAGTGAAACAAACGCGAGTGGCGCATCACCCGGCTTCTGATAGAGAACAACGTTTGGTTGATTCAAACCACCGCCACCGCACGAGCCGGTGCAGCCGATCTGCTGAAGTCCAATGAATACCTGGCACTGCACGGTACCGTTTGGTCCCTTGAACGTGCCCGTGTAGTTAAGATCAGATGTTGGGAAGATGGTGATCGAGCCTGCAGCAACCGGAGTTGTTGAACCAACGCCGTTATTGATGAAGCCCTCTGTTGTGTTCGAGCTCGTCCACGAGAGAACTGCAGATTCGCCGGGGCGAACACGTGTCGCTGACGTGGTGAGTGTGCACGCTGGGCCCGGAGGTGCTTCAACGATGACAGTATCAGTACAGGTGACGGTGCCACCGGGACCCGTTGCTGTGCCTGTGTATGTCGTTGTGTTTTGTGGTGTGAGGTTACCGGTCGTGCCACCTGAAACTGGAGTGACCGAGTTAATCCCCTGATCAAACGTCATTGATGCTGCATTGTTTGACGTCCATGCAAGGGTCACTGATTGACCGCGTTGAATGGAATGCGCTGACAAAGTCGCAGAACAAACTGGTGGTGGGACTGAGCATTCACGTGTTGCAGTAAGATCGACAACGTTACTGATTTCAAAATCAGTAAAGTTGCTGTACTCCTTCGACGTTATCTTTGCTTTGTTTGGAATAGTCTCTGAGCATGAGGCAGGCTTTCCTACTTTTGCTTTGAACTTGACCCAGCCTGAGTCGCCAGGAGAGAGTTCGTGTGCGTTCCAACGGACTGTGCGATCAGATGACTTGTAGACGGGGTCAGAACCGTATCCGCTCGACACATTTGATGCATGCGTTTCTGATTGATAGGTCAAGCGAGAATCGATAACATCAGAGACACGTACGCCACCGCCAGTACAATCTGCGTTTCCGATATTCTTAAAGTTGATAGTGTATTCAACAATATCTCCCTCAACGACTGATGACTTGTTTGCTGACTTTTCAATCGTCATCTTACACTCTCCCGGTGGCGGTGGAGTGTCTTTGACCTTGACGGTACGCTTACATTCAACAGAGCCACCGGGACCCGTTGCAACTCCGGTATACACCGTCGTCTCCGTCGGTGAGACAGATTTTAATCCCCCACCTATAGGAGTCACTGATCCAATGCCCCTATCAATCGTAAATGTCGTTGCGTGTGTTGTACTCCAGGTGAGCGTTGAGGTATTTCCTTTCTTTATTTCGCTCGGAGATGCAGAAAGCGTACATGTTGGCTTTTCGGGAGGCGGTGGAGGTGGCGGCAAACCACACTCAACTTTGATGATGATTTTACATGTTGCGGTACCTCCGGGGCCTGTGACTGTGGCCTTGTACGTTGTTGTGTCCGTTGGTGAAACTACCTTTGAACCACCGGCAACAGGGGTGACCGAGCCGATGCCGTTATCAATCGAGATCGATGATGCATTATCGGTTGTCCATGAGAGCGTTGAAGAGCCACCAAATGTCGTTATCGTTGTTGGTGATGCAGAGAGTACGCAGCTAGGAAGTGGCGGTGGAGGGGGCGGTACATCTTTAACTTTGACGGTCTTTTGGCACTCTACTGCCCCGCCGGGGCCTGTCGCCGTTAAGGTGTATGTCTTGGTAGTACCGGGGACCACAGTTTTAGAACCGCTTGAAGCAGGCGTGACCGCACCCACACCCTGGTCGATTGATACGATAGTTGCATTCGTCGTTGTCCATGAAAGAACGGTCGACTGCGTCGCGCTGGTCAGCGAATATGGCATCGCAGTAAACGTACAGGTTGGTGGTGGAGGTGGTGGTGGAGGTGTCGTGACAGTCACCGTCTCTGAACACGTAACGGTGCCACCGGGGCCTGTTGCAGTACCGGTGTATGTGGTCGTGTATGTTGGTGCAACGGTCTTAATACCAGAAGCTACCGGAGTGACGGATCCGACCGAGTGATCGATGACAAACGTTGTTGTATTTGTCGTGACCCAAGAAAGTGCGGTCGCGTATCCTTTCTCGATTGTTTTGGGGGACGCTGAAAGGACGCACGTTGGCTTTTCGGGAGGAGGTGGCGGGACAACAACGGTCTTTTCACAATGTGCGACGCCACCGGGGCCTGTCGCGGTTAAGTGGTACGTGTGCGTACCGACACCGAGTGGTGGAACAAAGGTGTGATATCCAGAAAGTGGGTACGTACTTGGTGTTGGCGGCTTCGCACACGTAAAGTTGTATCGAAGGTGAGAATTAAATTGTGTCGCAGAAATCTTTGTCCATGATGAACCTGTCCACTTGACGACGTAGTTTCCAGATGGAGAGTCGAAACCCTCAGCGTAAAATGCCGAGGCTGTCGCACCTGACCCATCGATCAATGTACAAACGCGATCCATGGTCGCCTGATCCCCTGCAAACGCTGTACCTGTATAGGTTGAAGTGAATGAAATACCTGACGCATTGATGTCCTGAAGAACAGCTGCTGAGGTGAACGCATCGCCTTCTGTATGTTGCACTGAAGAGCCGGTCGTACTGCCGCCCGTTGCACCAGGAACTTGTGGTGAGTTAGTTAAAGGGACAATCTGCACATTGTTTGCATAGCTGGTTGTCCAGCTGATCATGTCTTTCGTCAGCTCAAGCGTACACTGCGGCGGCATTGGTGGCGTGGTGACCGTGATGGTTGTTGAGCAGGTTGCTGTTGCCCCCGATGCTGAAGTTACCGTTGCCGTATAGGTCGTCGTAGTTTGTGGCGAGACAGTTCGAAAACCGGAAGCCACAGGAGTGACCGAGCCGATACCCTGATTAATGACAATTGACGTCGCATTCGCGCTCGTCCATTGCAAAACTGAGTAGGCCGGAATAGATGCAGACTGAATGGATGCGGTCAGCGTGCAGTATGGGAGTGCTGGGGTATATCCTCCACCACCTCCACCACCACCGTCTGCTCCTCCACCGCCAAAACCGCCACCACCGCCACCCCCATCGAGGTTAATCACGGTTCCACACGAACCACAGCCGAGTGCATCTGCTGCAGTTAATGTACCCGTGATGTAGGCCGTTGCAGAATACCCAGCATAGAACACCGCTACCAGCGCGAGAATTGATGCGATCTGTATGAAAATATTTTTTGTGTTCATAATGGTTAACTGGTAGCGTTAGTAATGCTAATAAGATCTGCCTTAAGGATGTATCGCTCTTCTTTGGTGCCGAGTGAATTGCACGTTACCAACGTGAGCGTGTGACCTGTGGTCTCGAGCGAGACCGAGCTTACGTCCGCATGCACGAGAACAATAGAGCGTACCGTGTAGGTATACATCTTGTTCTCTGAGTACACACGAACCTCGTCCCCCGGTGCGAGCTTCTGCACATCGTTGAAAGCCTTGAATGCTTTGTTTTTAACGACGGGGAGATAACTTTGATGTCCAAAGATGAGTACCGAGCCCTCCTCGTTGAGCGTTGCAGAATGCGGATAGCGTACTGCACCCCCCAAAAGCTCGTTGTCCAAAGTCGTGAGATCGCTTTTAATAGGATTCAATACTTTGGTGTTGATACCGACTTTATCGATAACGACACGCATTGGCACTTCTCCTGTGACAGCACCTGTACGCGCCATAATCGTTGGCGCTGGGCCTGCTATAAGATTGAGATTCTCGCTTGCACGCGCCTTGATTTCAAGTTGGTTCAAAGTGACCGTGACTTCCATGTCATCCGTATTCTCTACCGTATCTGTCGTGGTAGCAAACTCGTTTGATGGAGTCTCGGGGACAAAATCGATGATGTTAAGGAACGACGCGACGACAAAAAACGAGACAAGAAAAACGCCGAGCGCAGCCCAGGGCCTTTCGATGATACGTCTGATGCCAGTATGGCTATTCATATAATGAGCTCTCGAGGCATGGCTGTTTTTAAACAACCGAAACTCACGAATAGCTGTGCAGCAGTGTAAACCATATTTATGACATTGTCAAGCCCACCTGGCAAGGGGTTGACTAATTTCAAAATTGATACTTGACAAAATCAAACCCACATGCTACTGTGCTGATACTATGAATAACGGTACTTCACGTGTGGCTTCGGGCGCTACCAAAGCGCTTGCAGTGATTGGCTTTTTAGCAATTCTCGTTGTTGGCATGTGGGGTGGAGCCTCTATTGCTACAAACGTACCCGCGACGCTTAAGTCAATCGCGGCAGCTATCGTTTCAATGACTTCTATCTTCGTACCTGCATCAGAAACTATCACCGTGACCGCATCTGACTATGCTCCGACGAGTGGATCCCCCGTTACCGTTTCATACACACATGATTCTCGCAGCGTAGTTGGTTCGTATGTCTTTCGTTATAGCTGCGCAAACGGCCTCGTGGTAACATCAGTCCAAAACGGCGCAGAAGAGCAAATCTACTGTAATGTGCCATTCCATTTTATACCTACAGGTACGGCACTTACAGTGACTCCAGTATCAAAGACTGATAAGTTCGTGGATCTCGAGATATTCATCGACTTCGTACCAAACGGCGCATCAACACCCACGGTTACAGGCACTACGGTGATCACCGTAGAGAACACAGAACTGACTGGTAGCTCTGGCACGCTCGGTGGTGGCACGGTACCAACCCCAACAACGCCGACTACTCCAACACCAACAACTCCAAAGCCTACACAGCCAACAGCAGGCACCCCCACAACGGTAATAACTCCAATCAGCACTATCCCCGGCTCGAATCCAAATGGAACGGTAGATCTTGCAGGACGCATCATCGAGGTTGGTATCGTTGATAACGCGACAGGTGCATTCACTGCATCATCAACACCGACACGTGCGCCACAGGGTGGCCGGGTTGCTGTTCGATTCGCTATCGAAAATATCGGCACCAAGACATCACCAACGTTTGTCTTCAATGCAGTTCTTCCAACGTTTCCGGGCCATGTCTACTCATCTCCTAATCAGATTGCACTGAACCCAGGAGATCGCATCGAGTACACGATTGGCTTTGATTCATTCGCCCAAGCATCAAGCGCTGAGTTTACGCTCAACATTGATCCAACAAACTCAGTTAACGAGCGCAACAAGGACAACAACCTGATCAAATACACTATCTACGTGACGAAGTAGTCTGACGGGTGCGAGCTCATGCCTGCGCATGCAGGTTCATCCAATGACAGACAACCTCGGGAATTCCCCGGGGTTTTTGTATAGTGCATAACCCACTTGACGAGCAAAACGGCGGGAGTATAGTAGGCGCTTATGGCATTCGAGCGCAAAAACGTTCGCCGGGCAACTCTTCTAGCGCTCGGGGCTGCAACTCTCTTGTCCGGATCAGAAGCAGGTGTGGGCCCAAGATACAGTGATGCGCGATTTCAAAATGATTTTAACCGTGGCGCGGCGCAGGTTGACGTTCAGTCTTGGCCTCGTGAAGTGACTGATTGTTGGAAGAGGGACCTAAAAGCTGATTGCCACACGCGAGATAAAAATCAAACCGCAAACGCACAGCAATAATGGAACGGAGACATAAAAGAGATTTTCCGCGCTCCACTACCAAAGGACGCTCCGATTATCGCCTAGATATCCAAGTTTGCGGCTTTGGCGTTCGATTGGATGAACGATTTTCGTGCGGGCACATCGGTACCCATGAGAATATCAAACACGCGGTCGGCGTCTGATGCATCGTCAATAGTTACCTGTTTTAACACACGGCGTGCGGGGTCCATGGTTGTCTCCCATAACTCTTCTGGGTTCATCTCACCGAGACCTTTATATCGCTGAATGGATGCTTTTTTTGCTTTTGTTTTTCCTTTCACCTCTTCTTCTGATGCTTCTCCGCCTTCTTCGCTCGCAATGGAGTCTTCAATGACCTCGATACTGTCAGCTGCAGTCGGCTCAACACCCATCGATACTAATTGACGGTCTCGTTCCGCGTCTGTAAATGCATAGGCGACTTCCTTTCCTACTTTTATTTTATAGAGCGGCGGTTGTGCGATGTAAAGGTAGCCGCCATCGATGATGCCACGGAAGTATCGATAGAATAGCGTCATCAAAAGCGTGCGGATGTGCGCCCCGTCAACATCCGCATCGGTAGCGATAATTATTTTGTGATAGCGGAGCTTTGACACATCAAACATGTCACCGATGCCCGTGCCCATGGCGATTACCAGATTTTTTATCTCGTTCGATGCGAGCATCTTATCAAGTCGCGCGCGCTCAACGTTCAAAATCTTACCGCGTAGTGGAAGAATCGCCTGTGTTCTGCGGTCTCTCCCCTGCTTTGAAGAGCCCCCTGCGGAGTCTCCCTCAACAATAAACACTTCTGACTCAGATGCATCCTTGGATTGACAGTCAGCGAGCTTTCCCGGGAGTGTCATGCCGTCGAGTGCCCCCTTTCGGAGGACTGAATCCTTTGCTGCCTTTGCGGCTTTACGCGCCTTCATGGCCAAAAACGCCTTACCGATGATCGCACGCGCCTCGTCAGGATGGGAGTCGAGAAAATCTCCGAAGGCCTCAGAAAAAACGGTGTTCACCGCGCTTGCGGCTTCGACCGAGCCCAGTTTTGCTTTGGTCTGCCCTTCAAACTGGATTTCGCGAAGCTTCACTGACACAATAGCTGTAAGACCCTCCAAGACATCGTCACCGGTAAAGTTGTCATCCTCCTTCCCGTTACCATTCTTCTTTGCGAATGAATTCAACGTTCTGGTAAGTGCAGTTTTAAACCCCGTGATGTGCGTCCCACCTTCTGCATTGTATGTATTGTTTGCAAACGCAGTCATACGCGCTGAGATATCATCAACGTACTGTAGCGAAACTTCTACAAAAACATTATCGAGCTCTTTTTCGACATAAAAAATAGTGTCGTGAATCGGCTTTTGAAAGCGATTGTTGTATGCAACGAGCGATTTTAATCCTCCTTCAAAATAGAACGTCATCGATGGCACGGGGAGCGCGTAATCCCTCATATAGATCACATCAGTTTCGAGCTTTCCCGTGTAGCTGCGCGCGTCGATAATGGCGATGCGAACACCTTTTACGAGGTATGCCTGCTGGCGGAGGTGTCCGACAATTTTGTTAAAGTCGTATTCTATGATAGGAAAGATGGTTGGATCGGCTTCAAAGGTTATGATAGATCCTTGGAAATCCGTAGGACCAACTTTTTTCACACGCGCACGCGCCTTTCCACGATCATACTCTTGTACATAGTAACCACCATCTTTGTGCACTTCTGCTTTTGTATATGTTGAGAGTGCGTTAACCACAGATGCACCGACACCGTGGAGACCGCCGGATACTTTATACCCATCGCCACCAAACTTACCTCCGGCATGGAGCGTGGTCATGATGGTCTCAAGCGCTGATACTTTTGTTGTTTTATGGATATCCACGGGGATACCGCGGCCGTTGTCGATGACGCGAATGCGGTTATTTGGGAGAAGTGTCACCTCGATGTCATCGGCGTGCCCGCCCATCGCCTCGTCCCGCGAGTTATCAAAAATTTCCCAAATGAGGTGGTGAAGGCCATCAAGACCTGTGGTCCCGATGTACATACCCGGACGCTTTCTGACGGGGTCGAGCCCCTCTAGTACGGTAATTTGCTCTGCCCCGTAGGAG
>JBBTWN010000014.1:0-11470 GCA_038062735.1 Patescibacteria group bacterium | reverse complement strand
GGATTTTTTGCTCGTATCCGTGTTTTGTTTTTTGGCTTTTGCCATAGAAAAAAGCACCAGAACAGTACAGTAGGGTGCCTCCTTCAGTATAGCATGAAATGGGGGACATTTCGGCATGTAAAAAGGCCCCAAAACCTAGGTTTTGGGGCCTTTTTTAAGAATTAATTGAGTTAGTCGTCATTCCCCCAGCGCCAGCCGTTTGAGTGCCATCGCTTAAAGAACTTCTTCCACTTGTCATTCTTATCCTTATTGTGACCATTGGCGTTGCCATTGTTGTTTTTTTCAACATTAGCGAAGTCACGCCCGGTGATCTGTGCACCGTTCACAATTTCAATTTGCTTGTAGTCCGAGCTAATCTGATTCCAGCCATTCGTGATAACCTGCTCGACACTATAGGTGCCGTCAGCAAGTCCAACGAATGAGTAAGAACCATCGGCGGTAGTGATCACGGTTTGAACGGGGTTACCGAACTTCCACCACGCAGCATTCTTGAAGAGGTTAATTTTCCATCCAGAAAGTCCAGGTTCACCCGAGTCCATTGCTCGTGACTTGTTAAGATCGTTGAACGACTTTCCCGATATCGATCCTGACCCTGGCGTCGTCGTTGGTTGTTTGGTGTTCACGAACAAACAGCGGACCACATCGTTAGCACTCAGTGTAATATTTGTGCCTGGTGAGTAGGTTGTCGTTGCTGCACCGTTCGTCGAACATCCCGCAGACGTTAGTGTCCATCCACTCTGAGACGACTCGCTCACTGTGTACGTGCCGACAACGAGCTCCTGATTGTTTGGTGTCGCTAGGTCTGTCAGCGAGAATGCGCCATAGCCACTACCCGTTGTCGTGAAGCTAAAGCTTGCAGGATCATTTGCAGGTGACGTCAGTTTATCGACGATGATATGGCCCTTTGCAGTTGCTATCGGCGTAATAGTCAATACAGGACTACAGCTGCTGGTCGCAGCATTGTTGTTGCTATCGCCCGAATACACTGCCTGCCAGTAGAATGTTCCCGCGTTGTTGAACTGAATGTCATTCGAATCAGGTACCACTCCATTCGTGACGGTTTTCACACCAGCACCAATGAGTCCCGTAGAACACGCTGCATTTGTGTAGACTGCGTAGGACACGGTGCCCCCAGCGTTCGCTGTGGCATTTGCAAGAGTTGAACTCTCATGAACTGTGGTACCGACTTGCGCTGACGTCGTGGAGAGCGTTCCACTCACCGTAACAATACCAGAGGTTGGAGTTACGGAAACACACGAACTGTTACCAGTTGTGAAGACATCTCCCTGTCCATTGTAGTGGACTATATACGAGAGGCCAGAGGCGGTGAGCGCCACCGCAGAACTTTCTGCCATACCATTTGCGAGTGCGACACCCGTTTGTGTGGTGCCCGTGCCCGTACAGCTGGTATTATCATAGCGAGTAAAGTCAACGGTGCCTGACGGTACCGGTAATGTCGACGAAGCCGTAGATACATACGCCCGTGCATGGAGCGACGTGCCAACTGCTGCCGACGTTGTGGTTGCGTTCGCAGCATTTAAGATGCCTGCGTTTATCGTTGGAGCCTCAGCAGCGAACAAGAGCGCCGCTGGCACAGCAAGCAGAAACGCAACAAGAAACCCGAGATAGTAATGAGTTTTTTTCATAGTGAGGCTAAATTACGAATAACTCTGTCACCTTTAATAGACGTTTTGTGAGACACCTTTGTGACACGTGGAATTCGTGTTATACCGTGGGCGGAGATCCACCCAGAATGTCCTTGGTTTGTATAGGACTTTCTATGCCCGGCTTCCATTCTGCGTTTATAACACTGAATTTTCTTTCATAATCTGCGATTTGATGCGCAAGATACTGCGCTAAACGCTTCATGTGCTGCGGGGTCAGTGCATACGTCTCCCCCACCTCACCAGTGAGCATGGTCATAACAAAAAACTCCTGCGAGTACGCGACAGAAATATTGTCACAAAATTGTTTTGGCACTTTTTGAATATCCATGCTCACACTCTAGCACGTTTGGAAAATTATGGCGCGAGCCTAAAATCAAATCTCGCCTCAGTAGGAGGCGTTGTTGCATTCAAAGAGAGGAGGTGGCAGTTTGGAAGTCCCTGAGACACCGTATCTTCGTCAAAAGAAATTGTGTCGCCAGGAAGCGCAAGAATAAGCTGCGTCGTCAGCTCGTCGTGACCCGGAGCTTGCACTTTTATATGGATGTGGCGCGTACGCCCGGTATACTCGCCCGGATAGATAGTATTAAAATAGTAGTTGCCCCCCTCGTCAGTCATCACTGTGCCGCGAAGCGATATGTCGTCTGCACTGTAGCGTGATACATCGCCATTTGCATTGGGGTGGTATGAGCCGTTGGTGTCTGTCTGCCAAATATCGATAACAGCGTTTGCAAGCGGTTTAGTGTCGTCCAATCCTTCAAATACGCGCCCGCGGATGAGAAGCGACGAGCCGGGGAGTGCATCGTAATTTAGATTTCCATCTGAGAGAGCCGGCGCACCGGGCACATAATAGGGCCCCTCAGTTACTGAAGCGGTAATGCCACACACCGATTTATCCTCTGCACTGAGCGTTGCACCCCCAAGATCTCCTGGCCCGCCGACGTTCTGGGCGCCAGTAACAAACACGTATCCACCGATGATAACTGCAACCACTAATACACCGATTGCAATTCTCATCTCCATGCTCTCAGTGTATCACGCACCGTCAACGTCAAAGTAAAATCCATAGCCTACAACGTGTTGAGCACAGCACGTGTCTTTGGACCAACAACACCCAAAGGCTCAATATCGTGTGCAGATTGGAATGCAATAACTGCAGCGCGTGTGAGCGTGCCAAAATAACCCGTCACCTCTTCTGTAAAGACGCCAGCACGTTTCAACACGGTCTGGAGTGCACGCACCTCGTCACCGCGCGCACCGATTTCTAAGTAGTGCGTGAGCGATACAGACGTTGATGACGGTGCTGTTTGCGATACTGCCACTGCGTCGAGTGCCGCACGCGTTTTTGGACCGACATACCCCACCGGCTCGAGTCCGAGAGATCGTTGAAATGCGATAACTGCTGCGCGTGTAATTGGACCAAAATATCCGGTCACCTCACCAGAAAAGAATCCGAGCGTCTTTAGCTTTTCTTGTAGTGCACGGACACTCGCACCGCCTGCGCCCTCTTTGAGAGTGCTCGACGTAGTGGTGGGTGTGCTCGTGACAGGAGCGGCTTTTACCGCAGCTTCAATCGCCTTTCGTGTTTCTGCATCAGCGATGCCGGTCGCAAAAAGCTTGCGCTCGACTTGAAATCGGCGTATCGCTTCGCGTGTTACAGAATCGTACACTTCTGTCGGTGTCCCGCTAAAGTAGCCGAGAGTTTTTAAATCATTGTGGAGCGTAAGAACTTCGCGATCAACATCCCCCTCTTTTAACAATCGCGTAGGAATAAACTGCTCTTCAACGTCGATGCTCCCCATTGAACCGGACGTTACGGGCTCAACAAAGGTCCCACTGCCCGTTCCACCTGCTGCAGCAAACAGCGTTTCGTACGGATTGATGTTCACTCGATCTGGTCCACGAATTTCAAAGTGAAGATGCGATACGGTCGTTTCAGCGTTTCCACTATCACCCACCCACCCGATGACCTGACCTTTGGATACAGTCACGCGGCGCGCGATACCGGACGCATACGCGTGAGCCTCACCCCCCTGACCATCATCCGTGCCGGGCGTATCATTGTTCAGATGCAAGTAGCGATACGAGTACCCCTCAGAGTCGCTGATCGTTATCGAGTAGCCCCATGATGCTTGCGGTATCGCGACATACGTCACCACACCGTCGACCGTGGCAACAACCGGAGTCATTTTATCCGCAATGATATCAATGCCGAGGTGCGTGCGACTACCGTCCCCCCTGGGTTCAGCAAAATCATCTCTAAAACTAAACGTCCCCGCTACAGGAAACGTAATGCTCCGTACGACAGCATCTGCCGACTCAAAAGGAAACAGCAGGGACACCATCATGAAGGCGACCCAAAGAGGGGTTTTATTCATGTCGTCTACAGTATAACGGATTGGCTACTGGTTTTGTGCCACGTGAATGCGCTACATCCCGTTTTCTATCCGCTCTAACGCCTCATCGGTGGGCGGCGGCGTCTTTGCAAAAACAGTGAGCTCTTTTTGTTTTCGCAGCTCTTCTCTAATCCGTTCGTTTTCTTTGACTACTCGTCGATAGCGAAAGTAGTTACTGATGCCGCCGGGGAGAAATAAAAGTAACGTAATAACTACCCCAGCCATGACCGCCAGGAGGAGGAGCATCGCCATCGAGCCCTCAAGCTGCCACATAAAGAATGTGGCGGTCACTGGAGTGATATTTTGTAGCGCAAAAATGACCGCGACAGCGCCGAGCAAAAGTCCCAGAATAAATAAAATAAGCATACTATACGACTGCCATGATTTATCGCACGTAGATAACACCCACAGTACCGGGGTCACTGTTCATGTTGTGGTATGGCCATACACCCGGGTCATTAAATACAAACTCATAGTACTCACCGGTACCGACCGAGTCAGCTTGGTCAAACCCAGGATACAGCGGGACAAACTTAAGATCCTGCGAAGTGATGCGCATGCTGAGATTATCTTTGTTCACAAAGCGGACGGTGTCACCGCGATTAACCGTTATGACCTGTGGGACAAAACGCGAACCAGTATAGTTTACGATAGTCACCGTTCTGTCGTCCTCAGTCACCCGCTGAGGTACAAAAGCATCGTTATTTTGAGTCTCTCCCACGGCCTGCAACGCCTGTGTCGGTGACCCATAATTAGGCACAAAGAGCGAGAACGCGCTCGTAGAACCCCACAGAACAAACCCTGCAAAAAGGATAATGGCAACGATAAGTACAATCCAAAGAATTGCATTAGGTGTATTCATATACCCCATTAAACACTATGGAGGTGAGGATATCATGAAGATTATGAAAATTGATCTTCATGAAGCCTTCATAGGGTGTATTATACACTGCAAGTAGGCTACAACGGCCAAAATCTATGAAAATACTTGTTGTTGAAGACGAAGAAAAGCTCGCTTCTGCCATCAAGGAGGGGCTGGAGAAAAAGGGCTTTAGCGCTGACACCATTGACGACGGTGAGAAGGCGCTCACCAGAATGTCGCTCCACCGAGACGACTATGACATCATCATTCTTGACCTCATGCTCCCCTCTCTCGACGGGCTCGAGGTCACCAAACAGGCGCGCGAGATGGGTGTCACCACACCGATTATCATCCTCACCGCACGCGCAGAAACAGACACAAAAGTTGAACTCTTAACAACGGGAGCGGATGACTATCTGGTCAAGCCGTTTTCATTTGACGAGCTCTTGGCCAGAATTCAAGCGCTCCTCCGCCGACCAACAGAGACCAAAGAGGCGGTACTCACCATACAGGACATTGTATTGAATCCGACTGATCGCACGGTAAGAAAGGCGAATGTCCCTATCGCGCTTACACTCAAAGAGTTCTCACTGCTTGAGTACCTCATGCGCCACCCCAATGAGGTAGTCAATCGTGAGGATCTCCTTGCTCATTTGTGGGACTTTAATTATGATTCATTTAGCAACGTTGTCGACGTCCATGTCAAAAATCTTAGACGTAAACTTGATGGAAAGGCAGGCAAAAGCGTATTGGAAACGGTTCGTGGCGTGGGGTACCGGATTAGAGAGTAGATATCGATACGATCCATTCTTTAGTACGCAGTGCAACATTATTGTGCTGCAGGTGCTTTTTTCTCTACTCATTGTGTCAGTCATTGGTGCCGCGCTCACCTATCTGTACCAAAATGCTTTTGCTGAGTCGCTGTCACAAATTCAAGCAGGCATCTTAACCCGAGCGACGACGACCGCGGACGCAAGCCGTATTGTGATCAGCGACATCTCGAGCGTCAAGCAAGGGAGTCTTTTTATGATACTTGCAGCGGGCGCACTCATGACCATCGCCTTTGGCTATGTAGTAACACGAATCGCACTCAACCCAACAAGAAACGCCCTCAGCGCTCAAAAGCAGTTTATCGGTAACATCGCACACGAACTTCGCACGCCGCTCTCTACCATCAAGATGAACACAGAGATTTTGTTGCTGGATGATGACATCCCAAAGGATCTGCAAACAAGTCTCAAAAGTAATGTCGAGGAGCTCGACCGAATTTCTGACATCATCAATAACCTACTGACTTTAAATACCATCGTCAGACCAGAGCCCATTGAGTTCAAAAACATTGACCTGGGCGCTGTTACCTCGTCAGCGGTCAAAAAGTTGAGTCGCCTCATCGAGCGAAAAAAAATCAGCATCAGCGAGCGCACGAGCGACTACCGCACTGTCTGGGGTAACGCGACCGCACTCGAACAGGTGATCGCCAATATTTTGAAAAATGCGATTAACTATACCACCATGCATGGGCACGTATCCATCACCATCGAGCCTGACTATCAAGGTTCGATTGTCCTAACCATGCAGGACTCAGGCGTCGGCATTGAGCGCAAAGACCTGTTTAGAATATTCGAGCCCTTCTATCGTGGCGACGTGTCACGTACGCGAGGCACGGGCGGGAGTGGACTTGGATTGGCTATTGTCTCAGAACTCGTAAAATTACACCAGGGCAAGATCTCAATCAAAAGCGCCCCACGCCGCGGCACCACCGTAACCGTCGAGCTCCCGCGCGGAAAAGACGACGAACCGTTGGACGAAAATAAAATGGATGCAATCGCGGTGGACTTTTCTTCTTAACTTCATTTATCTTTCACAACCAGCTTGTTATTTTTTGTATAGGCGCGGCGCGCAGGGTAAAACTAGGATTAGATAACCCTGCGCCGGCGCCCTATAAAACTAATTATAGGTTAATACAAAAAAAATATGATTCCATATACTCCGAAGGATAGGAATTATCTTAATCACCTACCCATTGAGGCATGGGGCACGAGGAGCCGCAGCCTCTATCGCCGCTCGACACCGCTCGCGAGATTCTGGCGGCGTGTACAAGCCTTCGATGCCTTAGACTACGATTAGTAGTGGCCCCTACCCCTTACTATCCAAGACCAGCGAGCGACGCATCGCGTCAAGGGTGTCTAAGAGCTTCTGTCGATCAAACGCTCGCGTGGTGCCGGGACCGTAGTTCTCGAGTGCGCCATAATGGATGAGATACCGGATGGCATGACACGATGGTAGTGCAAATACTGTTTCTTCGTACCGATTTCCTGCGGCTGCGCCCGTTGATGTCTGCACGTCGAACGGGTAGACAGAATTTTCTGGTGTCGGAGCAATGTACCCCCCGTCTATAAACGACGCTGCCGTACAGTCAGCGCCGTTTGCCCATTCTACGCTCAGCTTTGAGTCTGTGCTCAGGTTTGTGCCTTCAGTGTAAGCGGCGGGTACTGAAAATGATACGCCGCGTATCTCCTTCTCTGACCCAAGCCCGGTGTAAGAATATTCTGTATCGAGCACAAAGTCAGGAGGATAGAGAATGGTAAACCCGTGAGCGGTGTCGTTATAGATGATCCAGCCTTCAGTCGAAATACTCGCTGCCCCCGCCACCTGGGGTTCCTCCTCGGGTGTTGTTGGTTGCGGAAAGAAGAAGTAGTAGCCAATACCAATAACGCCTAGCGCGATCAGTATCCCGATGGCCCAAAGTGGCCAATATGCAAGCACCCGGTCATTCGTTACATTCGCTGATTGTTCCATACGTGCAGCCTATCACTCTACTCATGAAGAGTACATTAATGACTACCGTTCTATCCTTGAGCTGCTTTTTCAAGATCAGCAATAACTATTTTTTTCATCTGGAGCATCGTTTGCGTGACACGTCCGGCTTTTGCCTTATCGGGGTCAGCCAAAAGCTCGTTCAATCGTCGTGGCACCACCTGCCACGAGACTCCGTACTTGTCTTTAAGCCAGCCACACTGCTCTGAGGTCGGGACAGCCGAGAGCGCGTTCCAAAAGTGATCAACTTCTTCCTGATTTTCACAGTCAATCACAAACGATATCGCCTCAGTAAACTTAAAGAGGGGCCCAGCACTCATCAGCGTAAACTCCTGGCCACGAAGTGACACGTTGACGATTTCAACCGTCCCACTTGGCGTGTCTGTCATCACCTGTGTTGAGAGTAGTTTTGAATCACCCCCAAACACGGACACATAGAAGTCTGCCGCAGCTGTAGCCTCTGTATCGAACCACAAGAACGGAGTTATCTTTTGCATGTCCGCTATTTCGTAGCAGCTTTGAGATCATACGATGCGCGAACATTAGCATCGATTTTTGAGATTGAGGCGATAATTGCTTCGGCGAGCTTAACGCGCGCGGCTGCGCTGGCTTCAGCTCGCGCTCCAAGAGACGCTTCAGATTTGACTTCCGCATTGGTGACTAATTCGGTCTCTGTACTCGCCTTGATGCTTGACACACCTGAAACCAAGAAACTCCACCAAGGTAATGCCACCGTTGCTTCGACGGTGCCCGTCCCGTTCTGCGGTGCCTCGACCGTCGTGTGAGACGTCACCGTGACGGGGATAAAGCCAAAGAGCCAACCGCGGTGCTTGTAGGCCACCTCAACCTCGCCTTCAGTGCCAACCTCAACTCCTGACACATTTGCATGCGTTGATGATACGCTTTCAGCGTACATATCAAAATCTGGGTCACCGGTAATTTCAACCCCTGCCGAGCTACTCGTATCGCTACCGACTTGTATTTGAACCATTGCGTCTTGGTCGTCACTCGATTGTACGTTAACATTAGCCTTAACGTCACCTGTAACCGATGCGCCGCCTGACGTGCTCGATCCAACAACTGCATTTACGCCCGTACCGACGTCAACGGTGAGCGCCTGTGCACTAAACGGAATAATTAAAAGTGCCATTCCTAAAATCATTAGTTTTTTCATAGATAACTAGGTTAATCCACTAACGGGGATATCCCCTGCCAGACAGTATAGCAAATTATACCACTTTCTGCCCGCCGCACACCTTGAGAAAATTATCGACCATGTGTGTATATTCATCTGGTGCCATAGCCGCGAATGCCTCACGCGCCGCATCTGAATGGGCGCGAAAGTCGGCATCCTTCTCTACTATATGGGGATGAACGAGAAGCGCGCGGGCGTTCAAACCCGCTAAGGTAAGGCCAGATAACGTGCGCACTCGTGACAGCGCGACATACCCCTGTCCGTATTCAAACGATTGCGATAAATCCATGTGTGCGGCGTCGAGGCTCATCCCCTGGCTTTTATGCACCGTCATCGCCCACGCAAGGCGAAGGGGTATCTGCATAATCCGCGCAAGAACGCGGCCACCATCAGCCAATCGCCACTCATCGGGCTCGACGATAAGTTCGCGGCCGGTGTTTGTTTTCACGATTGGATACCCTGTTTCTTGAGCAAAACCTTTTACGACACCCAGGGTCCCATTTACATACTTTCGTTCCATATCGTTTTTAGTAAACATCACTCGCGCACCGATTTTGAGTAACAATCGCTCAGGCGAAAGGCATCCGCGCTTGAGTGCATCAATGAGTTTTTTTGAGCCACGCTCCTCCATGTCGAACTTTTTAACATCCCCTTTTAATTTTTTAAGCTCAGCGTCATTCAAACTATCCACATCTGCGTTATGCGTGTAGAGTTGTGTGACACCGTCAGCCGGCTTCTCGGTGTACCTCGTGCGCAGAAGTTCATAGTGCGTGTCATCTATTGAGTCCCTGCGAAGCGCACTCAGAAAATCTAAAAACGTTTCATCTTCCTGCCGGTGCTGCTCGGACAAATAGCAGACAAGCGGATTTAATTTCTCCCACGATAGAGCGTCGAACGCAAATATCGAAGCGCGATCCTCAAAGAGTTGTATGTCAGTGCCGGCGCGCTCGCTCCGTACAACTGGTGGCAGTTGAAAAAAATCTCCGACGAGCACCACTTGGAGCCCGCCAAACGACGACTCGTTCTGCCGTACTTCACGGCACACTGCGTCCACCATGTTGAGTGTATTCCCCGCGAGCATAGACACTTCATCGATAATGAGCACACGGGCCCCACCAACGCGCTCAATAACTCCTTTATTTTGTGCAATGCCGTCGAGATCATATTTTGAAAGCGATCGTTTTATCCCGATGCCGCTCCATGAGTGGATGGTATATCCGCCGATATGCGTCGCGGCGATCCCCGTCGAAGCAGTGATAGCGGGCTCGATATCGTGCTCGCGAAGCCACGCAACGTAGGCGTTAACCGTGTGCGTTTTACCGCTCCCCGGCTCACCGGTGAGAAATACATTCGCGCCCGTTTCTAAAATCGAGAGTGCCTCGTCCTGCGTCATCACCCCACCCTACCACACACCGATTTCTCCCTTCAAAAACATTCTCACATTCTCAAGAATGTTGGAATGTTCTAATAAATGCTACAAAAGCTGCCCCGTACGGCGAGACCGTATGAATGACTCGCCTACCTTCGTATTGTTTATTGATTAGCCCCGCCTGCACCAACCTTCGCGTATGCTCGGAAATCGTCTTAAAATTTGCTCGTTGTGCTTCCGCTATTTCCTCAACCGACATCCCAGGGCACTCACTTATTTTTATTAGAATATCAATTCGCCGGTGATTTGCAACGCCTTTGAAATGCCTCTCTAATTGCTTTCCCGTTTTGGATTTTGTGGCCATGCGCACACCCTATCACAACATTCTTACATTCTCAAGAATGTGTCTATGTGAAGGAGTGTATTTTACTTTTTATTCTTGAGCCGATTTTCTTTAACGCGGTATGCAACGATGCGGCGAATCAATGGGAGCGGGAGCGGTTCATCGTGTTGAAACTGGACCGTACCCTTTGATGTCTTGTATTTGGTCATTACTTTCATCAGCGCCTTGGTGGTAGACGGCAGCGCAAAAATACTCACATGGTTCTTAAACCCCGCAAAGTACATCAACGGACCATTGAGCGTGTACCCGGCCATCCCATAACTAATGTCCTCCGTTGCTTTTGGCGACGCTTTTTTAATCACCTTACGAATCAACCGCAATCTCACGGCAGTCTCTTTTGGAAAGGATTTGATATAGGCGTCCACTGTCTTATAGGACCTCATCTTCATAGCTACAGTGTAGCAACTAATGGGTGCCACAGAGCACCAACTTCTGAGTGCGCGAAAGTCGCTTAATAGCCGCTTCGCGAACGAGCGCGCTCCCCCGCGTCGGTTGGGCTTCTACGTACAAAAGTTTTTTTGGTGGATGTGAGCGTGTGTAGTGCCCACCCTTCCCACTTTTGTGTTCGTTCAATCTCCTTTTAACATCAGTCGTGATGCCAGTGTAGAGTGAGCCATCAATACATTTAAGTATGTACACTGAGTACTGCATGCTTTGTTAATTATACAGATTTTGATATAGTTACCTCGTATTGCCTATTGCCAGATCGTCTAATGGTAGGACTACTCCCTCTGGAGGAGTGTATCTTGGTTCGAGTCCAAGTC
>JBBTWN010000013.1:0-7083 GCA_038062735.1 Patescibacteria group bacterium | reverse complement strand
GCTTTACCTGCAATGGGGTGTTGGTCGACGATGCATCACAGACAGATCAAGTCATAGGGGATATGCAGTTTTACGCAGTACAGGCTCGTAACAACACGACCTTTACTTGTGCACAGAACTACGTACCAGTTTGGCCTGATCCAACCTAGATCTCTCTAGCCGTATCCCGCCTGAGCGAGTGCTCGGACGGGACGGGCTGTAGAGATACAGCGTTAACAAACTTTCAAACACTTTATGTTTACGCGACTACTCTTATCAGCAGCAGTCATCATAGGGGCTGCAGCGGTTATCGCCACGGGTGGCACTGGCGCGTTCTTTTCAGACACAGAGACCTCAAGCGGTAATACCTTTGCTGCTGGAGCTATAGACTTAAAGGTAGATAATGAGTCATACTACAACCTCAACAAGTGTACGAACACCGGGACAGCCGAGGCACCGGTTTGGACCTGGCAAGGAAACGCCGCGTTTCCAGTCGTTGGCACACCATGTACTACGAGCTGGGCTCTCTCTGATCTCGATAACGGCCTTTTGTTTTTCAACTTTACCGATTTGAAGCCAGACGATGAGGGAGAGGACACGATTTCACTCCACGTTGATACCAACGATGCGTACGCGTGCCTTGACATCACACTCACCTCAAACGACGACATATCGACAAACGAACCAGAGCTTGCAAGTGGTGATGTCGAAGAAGACATAAACAACACCTGGGACGGCGAACTTGCACAGAATATCCAAATGTTCTGGTGGGCTGATGATGGCGATAATGTGTATGAGGAAGGAGAAAACGGCATTTCAGACGGCGTGCAGACGCTCTACAACCTCGCGACGACCTCACCGTTTTCTGTAGCGCTTGCAGACTCACAAAACAATGTGTGGGATCCAAACAATACTCCAGGACCTCTCCCAGGCGACACGACCGTGTATCTCGCAAAGGCGTGGTGCTTTGGAACACTTACCCTTGATCCTGTGGCTGCGGGACAGGGAGTGAATCCATCGGTAGATTCTGGTATTGACTGTGACGGTACGGCGCTCGGTAACGGGACGCAGACAGACGGGACGACACTCGACGTTGCATTTCGCGTTGAACAAGCAAGAAACAACGGCAGCTTTGTTTGCGGTGACGAAGAGACACGAACAGCGACCCTGACCGTAATTAAGCAGGTGGTGAATGACAATGGCGGAAATAATCTAGTCCCGGACTTTCAATTGTTCGCCGATAACGGCGTAACTGAAATAGGTGTTACATCAGGCACCCCAACGGTGGTGGCTGCAACTGCGTACACAATCACAGAAGTGGGTGTGTCTGGATATCAGGCGAGCTTCACTGGTGATTGTAATGCGAGCGGCGAGATAACCCTTCTTCCTGGCGACAACAAGACCTGTACGATAACGAACAATGACCTGCCTGCAAACATTACCCTGATCAAGGCAGTCGTTAACGACAACGGTGGCACTGCAACGGTGAGCTCAGCGTGGGGATTGAAAATAGATGGCGTTATAGTTCCACACAATGCGTCCCAAGCTGTAACATCTAACGCGCCCCATGCAATAAGCGAGAACGGTAGAGCGGGGTATCACTTCGTCTCAATCACTGGCAACCCACAATGCCCAGCGGTACTTGATGGCACCGCGACCTTAAACGAAGGAGAAGCGATAACCTGTACCATAACGAACGACGATAACTAATCAATACGCCGACTATGCGGGAGCTCGCCACAATCGGCCTTCGCCTCACACTCCTTGTCGGAGTGTTGGGCGTGAGTCTACTCGCGGGCGAGCTGCGTCCTATCTCTGTGCAGTCAACCTTTGCAACGAACGGCGTTAATCTCCGTATCGACTCGAAGGGGTGGTACAACGGGGCTGCTATTCCGTCTGCAACGTGGGCACTTAAAGATTTGACCCCTGGCGTTGATAAGTTTTTTAACTTCAACGATATCAAGCCGGGTGACTATGGGCGCGAGGTGATATCGATGCACGTAAAAAACACGTCATCGTGGCTGTGTCTTGATTTCACTAACCTGACCAATGACGAGAACGTGCAGATTGAGCCAGAGTGGGACTATGACGACGATGGCGACGACGCGGGCGAGCTCACCGACGGCATGGAGTTTTTTGGTTGGAGGGATGATGGCGATGGCGTGTTTGAAGTGGGCGAGAAGCCGCTCTTTGGCACCTCAACGCAGTCTGCAAGTATTGTGCTCGATGATACGTCCTATGTAGTGGGCGACTCGGGCGGCGGCGGCGCATGCGGCGTTAACGAGACACGCTACGTTGGACTCTATTGGTGCGCAGGAAATTTGTTTGTGCATGTACCGAGCGCCTCCATCACCTGCGATGGTTCGACGTTAGGAAACGATGCACAAACTGATCAAATGTCTGTCGACGTATCTATTCGTGCACTTCCGTCAAAAGATAATCCTAAATTCATGTGCGGCAAAAAACCACCACACTACGGCGGCCACGATGACGATGACGACGATCATGGCTATGGTCACTACACGTGGGGAAAATATGACTACAAAAAGAAAAAGTATACGTACACACCGCCAAAATACTCATGGAGCAATGTGCACTGGTATGGCCGTAATTAATCTATGAAAGTTATTTCATCACTTATCTACGGACTGGCTCTCGTTCTCGTCGTCGCGGTGGCGGGGCTGTTTCTCGTGTCGGCGCTCCCGATTCCGGGTAACATCGAAGTAAAAGTGGTGAAATCAGGTTCTATGGAGCCGACCATTCAGACCGGCTCCATTGTTGTGGTGAGACCTGAGCCAGCATATTTTGTTGGTGACATCGTGACGTTTGGTCCAGACACACGCGAGCGTATCCCCACTACACACCGTATTGTCGACGAGGTGGTTTCTGATCAGGGCGCGCCGGGCTTCATCACGAAAGGGGACAACAATGAAGACGTAGACGCACAGCCCGTCGTCGCGGGGTCGATTATCGGCCGTGTTGTTTTGTCTATCCCCTATGCGGGGTATGTGCTCGACTTTGCAAAGCAGCCCATCGGATTTGTTTTTCTGATCGGCATACCTGCGGCCATCATTATGATTGATGAAGGGATCAAGCTCATCCGTGATATCCGCGCGTACCGCAGACGAAAAAATCTACCACCCGCCCTATGAAACCTGACACCCACATCATCTATGAACGGCTGCACGCGTTTGATGACGTGCTGCAGGCGGTGTCGGTGCAGTTGGGGGCTGCGCAGGGGCTCACCAGTGTCACGCATACCAAAACAAACGCTTCACTATCCGGATCGCTCGTTCGCGGTGCGTTTGTTCTTGTATTGGGTGTCGCAGTTGGATCCGCCGGACTTTTTGGTTCGACGCACGCATACTTTAATGATCTCGAACGCTCCGCGAACAATTTTTTTAGAGCCGGACTTGTGCGCTTCGCCGCTACCACTGATGTCACTGAGGGGAGTGTCGGCGTCGGCGTTCCGCTCGCGCTCCCTATTGAAGTCACGCCAGACCCTGAATCTATTCTGCTCCAATATCAGGTGAGTGCACAAACTGATTCACAGTCGGCTTTTTGCGCCGCCATTCTTGCTGATATCGCCACGCCCGTCGTGTACAGCGGGGGCGTGACTGGTCTCGCCGGTTTGTCGACGGCGACCGGCACTTGGCCTTTCGCGTTGTCACTTTCGACTGAGGACGGTATTCTCCCTGAAGATGTGTGTACCGTCACTGTTATCTACACAGGATGGGACGCGTCTAAACCTGTGCAATCAGGATTTACTGATACGCGGCAGCTGACCGTCATGCTCCATCCAATTCTCACTGAGGAAGTTGTTATTGAAGAAGTCTCAGTCCAATCCTTTAGCGCCGAAGGTCCAGCTCCTGATGTTATAGAAAATACGCCGGAAGTTGTCGAAGAAACTCCTGAGCCGCCAGCACCAGAGCAAGAGGTGACTGAACCCGAACCCGAACCCGAGCCTGAACTCGAACTCCCGACGCCCGAAGGGGTCGGGACCCCGACTCCTGACGTCGGGGCAGAAACACTGCCACCAACTGAGTCAACAGAATGATCTATCTCACTGATAAAAAATGCGTCGCATGCGAAGGCGGCATGCCACCACTCACCAAAGCTCAAATAGATGAACTTAAACCGCAAACACCCGAGTGGTTTGTTTCTGACGATCTCCGATTTATAAATCGAGAATTTACATTCAAGGATTTTAAGCAGACGCTCGCGTTTGTAAATAAAGTGGGGGAGTTGGCAGAAAGTGAGGGACATCACCCCGATTTATTTATCCACGACTACAAAAAACTCGCTATCACGCTCACGACCTATGCGGTAAAGGGACTTTCTGAAAACGACTTTATCTTAGCCGCCAAAATCGATTTGTTGGCACACACAGATGAAACTTGACATATGATACACTGTATGGTATAATGGCCATATGAAGACGATACTAGAAACAAGTCTAGACATTGTCGCGGTCATTGGCCTTACAGTGTTCCTCGGCACAGTCTGGGGTATGGCACTCGCTGCAGTGTTTGCAGCTGTGGTGCATCTCTTTGCATATAACGAGTACCCAGAATAAAAAGTAAGATGGTATGACAGCTCGTGCCTCATCTCCTACTGAAAGGACAGACGCTCGTCGCACACGCGCTGAGAGTCGAGATCATATTGTGCACGCGTTTACTCGCGAGCCGGTGCTCCGTATGGATTTAGTGCGACAGGTAGATCAGATAGTAAACGGATCGCGCAAGAGTGGGTTGTCACTGATGCAACAAACATTAGCATCAAATGACAGAGCTCCGCGAAGACACTATCATCCGATTTCACTATTCAAAGAAATGCTTTTACACTTTATGCTCATCGCGGTCGGCGTGACCACAGTTACGATTGCAGTGCCGTTTGCGTTCGCTGGTTTTTTTCTCGCATGGGCAGTACTGGCAGCCATCGTTGCGGGCGGTATCTGGTCGATAGTGCACGCGATACGTACACGGTAAAGTAAGATCTACATTGTTTTTGGCCCTGTACTAGACTACACTAGCCCTATGCAGGTGCTTTTGTACTATAAGTACGTAGCCATCAAAGAGCCCGAATGGTTGGCTGAACTCGTACATCAAAAATGTGAGAAGCTCAGTCTTTTAGGCCGCATTATTGTAGCGGCAGAGGGGATCAATGGCACGGTTGAAGGCACGGTCGAGAGCACAGAATCGTTTGCTACGTGGCTGGTATCGCTCTCAGAGTTTTCTGATATGAAGATTAAGCGGAGCGAGAGCGACGGTGCTGCGTTCACGCGCCTCTCTGTGCGCGTGCGCGACGAGATAGTGGGCACACATTTTGGCGACGCAGTTGACCCCACAAAACAAACAGGCAAGCATATTAAACCAGAAGAGCTCCACGAGGCGCTGATTCGTGGCGATGATATCACCATCATCGATATGCGAAACTCGTATGAGTTTAAATCTGGCCATTTTAAAAACGCAGTTGACCCCGGCATGCAGAACTCGCGAGACTTGCCCAATGTCCTTCCTAAGCTTGCGCATCTAAAAGATAAAAAAGTTTTGACCGTATGTACTGGCGGCATCAGGTGCGAGAAGATGTCTGCATATCTTCTCGCGAACGGCTTTACTGATGTGTCACAGCTAGAGGGTGGGATACACACCTATATGGAGCTGTATCCAGGCCAGGATTTTGAAGGCACGCTCTACACATTCGACCGCCGACACACCATGGACTTTGGTGGTGATCGATCAGTCGTTGGCCGCTGTGACCACTGTGATACACCGACAGAGCGCTATGTTAACTGCATGTCCCACGCCTGCAAGTATCACTTCCTCTCCTGTACCGCCTGCACCACAGACG
The DNA here is from genome assembly GCA_038062735.1 of Patescibacteria group bacterium. GTDB lineage: Bacteria > Patescibacteriota > Minisyncoccia > Phycocordibacterales > Phycocordibacteraceae > Phycocordibacter. The sequence goes on along the minus strand of JBBTWN010000013.1, from coordinate 1,254 downwards.
ATCGAACCTCAAGCTGTCGCGCTTGTATGATATCCACAGGGTTGATAAAACCACATGTTGTGTGACGTATAATCCGTTTGAGGCTGAGATCGACGAATGACCTGACCGCAAGGGAGGGAGTTCGGAGTGATACGTTCAATCGTGTCAAAACCGATAGAAAATCTTGACCTCACTAAAACACATCCATCGCGGGTGTTTTTTAGTTTATAACAGCCGAATCCTGTACCGAAAACGACCGTATTTCTAGTTGCGAGACCTGTTTGGTGTGCGAGAAAGCAAATCAGCCTGCTTAGACTTTAATTGGTTTGTCGTAGATGCGTCCGTGAACGTACTCAATAGGGGATACCGCCTGTTCGACTGTGCACAATACGCCCTTCTCCTTTTTATAAAAGGCTCGTAAGTAATAGGGTCTTTTTCCAATTATCTTTGGCGTTGTATCGCCCTTCACATACCCCTCTGTCTGGTGGTCGGGTACTTCCATGGTGATATCGAATACTTCATTTGTCCAACTAAAGAATGCACGCTTTATTCTTTCTCGTCTTATCTTCTTTCTATTTGCAGCTATGTCACGCTCGTAGTGGGCGATTGACTCTCTTGCAGATTGCTTTTCTCCTTCGAGTTTGATACGGTCTGCCTTTGATGCGCCCTCCTTCGGCCTCTCATTTATTGTCTCGCGCTGACGCTCGATGCCTTGCATGTCTTCGCTGATTTCGCGTTCAAGTTCTGGAATCCTATCACCAAATCCACCCGGAAATGTTACCTCAACAAATTTCTTCTTACTTGTGTTCCACTTAAGTACTCGCTCTCTGCCACCGCGATACCCGACATACACCGAGCCGAGTCCGGGGGCAGGGTACACGTCTATTGAAGCATATTCATGGTCTGTGACTCGGTTACCGCGACTGTCTGCCAAAAATACGTAGCTTGTCTCGTGGGTGCCATCTTTGTCACTATAATGATACTTGGTTCCGCGAATAAGCTGCACAGTCTCGAGGGTCTTTATCTCCAGTTTGTTCTCTTTTTTCATTCGACGAAGTATATCATACTTAAACTCTTCTGTCAAGTACGAGAGGATGCCGACCCATTTGGTAAAAAATGGCTCTGTGGTACTATAGCGAAGTAGTTATGGGCCCACGCTGAAACAGCACGGGCCCGTCACTCGAGCGTCATGAGTGCAAGCACTCGCGGCTGCTCTCGCTCGGGCCCTTAGCTTAGTTGGTAGAGCGCCTCATTTGCAATGAGGAGGTCATCGGT
>JBBTWN010000012.1:38114-69346 GCA_038062735.1 Patescibacteria group bacterium | reverse complement strand
TAGAGCAACTCTTTTACACAGAGAAGGTCACAGGTTCGAGTCCTGTATCGCCCACCCCTACTATGAGAAAAGAGCGCAAAACAAATAGACGCACGCCAAAAGACACTGGCGAGCATCGGGTACTGCGCAAGAGTGAAGTGACCCCAGAAAGAATACGTGCCTTTTTTGACAACATGTCTGCATCGCATCACGGGCGTTTTGTCGGGTTCGATCACGATTGTTCAAACGATACAGTCCGCTCACACAGCATCAGCGAAGAAGATTAGTGGCCCCGCTTGGAATCGAACCAAGAATAGCGGCTTAGAAGTCCGCAGTTATATCCATTTAACTACAGGGCCAACGAGCGCACTGTATCACGCGCTCACTATCTATTCTACTATCCTGTAGCGTAGAATGAGCTCATGGAGCCAACAGTACTTTTTGAAAATGATGATGTGCTCGTCATTGATAAACCATCGGGCATGAGCATGCACGGCGACGGACTGCGCGTCACCGAAGGCATACCCACCATTGCTGATTGGTTTGTCGCAAAGTATCCAGAGGCCGCGGGGGTGGGGGAGCCGCTTGAGTTGAATGACGGGCGCACTGTTGACAGGCCGGGTATTGTGCACCGGCTCGATAAAGGGACGTCGGGCGTGGTGGTGCTCGCAAAAAGACAAAGTGCATACGAGTTTTTAAAAAAACAATTTCAGGATAGACTCGTGCAAAAAGAGTACGTGGCGATTGTGTGGGGCGAGATGAAAAATGATAGCGGCACGGTCGAGTATCCCATTGGCCGTTCAGTAACTGATTTTCGTCGTCGTTCTGCAGAAAAAAATGCAAAGCCGCCACTTCGCGACGCGCGCACTGACTATGAAGTCATCGCTCGTGGCGGCGGCTTCACGCTCGTTCGACTGCGCCCCAAGACTGGTCGTATGCATCAGATACGCGTTCACATGAAGGCGGTTGGACACCCCCTAGTAGGGGACGGACTCTATGCGCCCCGGCGAGACGCATCTGTACTCGGCTTTAACCGACTCGCTCTCCATGCTGAAAACCTGACTATTATATTACCGAGCGGGGAGACGCAGAGCTTTGCTGCGAGCTTGCCGGGGCCTTTAAACCGTGCTATTTTTCAAGGACTATGGCAGGAGTCGTAAAGATAAAAAAGGCCTCACCGGTCAAAATGGACGAGCGCAAGGCGCTGGGCCTGCGTTCAGGCGACACTGTCCGCGTCCACCAGAAGATTGTAGAAAAAGGCAAGACGCGTATCCAGATATTCGAAGGACTAGTTATTGCGACCAAGCACGGGGCAGAGGCCGGCGCGACGTTTACTGTACGCGCAACGATGTCTGGCGTTGGTGTTGAAAAGACGTATCCTTTGTACACACCGCTCATCGAGAGAATAGAGATCATTCGCCGTTCAAAAGTTCGTGGTGCAAAACTCTATTACATTCGCGACAAGGCGACATTGGAGACACGCCGTCTTCTTCGAAACATGCAGAGCATGAACCTTTCAGCTGGTGGCATGGAAGAAGTAGAGGCGGTTGCTGAAGCAGCTCAGGGGGAGGCATCGGCGGAGTAGTCCGTTGTATTTAGTGCCGTTTTACGATACATTAAGCAGGCCACAACTCCTGTTGTGGCATTGCGGCCATAGCTCAATTGGTTAGAGCACTCCCCTGTCACGGGAGAGGTTGACGGTTCGAGCCCGTTTGGCCGCGCACAATAACCGCCAGCCGGTTCAGAGCGATATACTTCGAATATGTGGCTGGAAAATCTAGTCCTCGAGAGAACAGAGGATATTTTGCAGCCGTATCGGCACAAAGCTGAAGCGTTAAAAGAGACATACGAATCTGAGTATCAGAACTACCTTCCGTACATACAGGAATGCTATGAGAGGGCAACATATTGGCACGGCACCGGCCGTTACCACTATTCGTATCGTGGTGAGTCTCGGTATGAAAACGTGAACGGAGACGGTTTACTGGATGTGCTCAGCTCAATCATCCAACGCAACGGTCTTACACCACACAAAGACCCGTGGATTGATTCAGGTGGGAAGACGGTTTCTCTTGGAACGGTACGCATGCACTCACGATTGTTTGCTCGGATACATCTCTATGAACACGACACCTTACTCTACGAATTTGGAAGTGTTCCGTGCTGGGTACACCTCTACACACGCCTTCTTTTACTTTGGCTTTTTACCAATCTAGTTAATTCTAGGCAGTTCGTGAAAAGCCTCTTCCGGCGCTCCATGTACAAAGACCTGCAGTCTTGGGTGGGCGCAATACGAAAACCAAAAAATGGGAAAGTAATCAGCCTTTGGTATTTTGTGAGCGGTGAGTCTCCTGATTCCGACATCCATGACAATTATCCAATGTTGTTTGGTATCACCAAAGGTACATTCGAGGTCATAGACGCGATTTCGCTCACACATGCGGTTGAAGTACGCTCCTTACAGCCTGTGGCATTAAAGGATTTCACGCATATCGAGGTGCCACTTGCGAAAATAAAAGAGACTGAATTGTTTCTCGAGAGTAAGGGGGCCTCCCTTCGGGTATTGCCCATGGAATTTGTGGATATGTATCTTGCGAATGTGCCACTGAGGAAGCTGGCCTATTCCTAGAGTTCTGGGATAACGATACTGCTCTTACTCTCCCGTATTTTGGTCTCGAACTGTATAATTGCCGTATGAAATTGGTATCGATCATTATCCCCACGTACAATAGAGCGAGCATTTTGCCGGAGACGATTAAAAGTGTAGTAGCGCAAACCCACAGCAATTGGGAGCTCATAATTGTGGACGATGGTTCTAGCGACGATACAAAGGCTGTTGTAGAAGGTTTTAAGAATAAGCAGATTTTCTATTATTACAAAGAAAATGAAGGACAGCATATCGCGAGAAATTATGGGATGCAACTGGCACACGGAGAACTCATCGGGTATCTAGATAGCGATAATCTCCTATATTCGAATTATTTGGAACGAATGGTTGAAGCGTTTACTAAAAATCCTCATGTGATTTGGGGCTTCCCGATGGGGGATAGAATTAAAGAACTCTATAAGGACGGCGTTCTTATTAAGCGTGTCGATGATTCTGATGACTTTCCAGAGGATGTATCTGTTCAGGCGATTTTTCACAGGAAGCTCCATACCGATACCTCGGGGGCCATGCATACACGAAGGATTATTGAAGACGGCGTGACCTGGGACCCTGCTATTAAGAAAATGGAAGATTGGGATTTCTTCCTGACTCTGGCTGACAAGTATCCTGAAGGTTTTATATACGTCAGGGAGAAGTTGTATACCTACACCCAACGATATGGAGGAGATGGACTTGTCTCAAACTCCACGTACAGAGAATGGGCAGAATTGTTCGAGAAGATTTATCAGAAGCATAAGCACTCCCATCTTATGGAGGGCCAGACGTGGTACCCAAGTAGGGTAGAGAAATGGAACAAGCTCGCAGACGATTTCGACGCCGGCCTCCTACCTCCATATCACGAGTACTACTTCAGATAAGCAGGAGAGGAAAGGAAATGTGGTCTTGGTGCCACCTAATCTTAGCTTCAACAGCATCCACGAGCGCGCGTACAGGGTTTTATAGATACAATGATCATATGACTGACGACGAGTTGTGGCAATATTTTTTGGATAGACAGATCGCCCGCACACATCCGTTTGACAAGGATTTTGTTTGGATTCCAAAAGAAGATTTTTCTCCCATGGAGAAGCACTTTGTTAAAGAGTTTAATGTTTTTTATCCTGGCACGAGCATGCGGTCAATGGGTCTGTGGCGACATGTCCATGCCGTTGAACAGGAAGACTGCATTTTCGTGCATATTTGTCATGGGAACATCGCACGGTTCTGGCCGCTTGGAATCCCGCATTTTTTTATTGATGTACTCCCGTATTTGATCTTTGTGTGGTGTAAGGGCGTTTCGCTTCACTCACTGTTCACTCGACCTAAGTAGGGTAGTATTGGAATACTGGGCGCGCAGAGGGTATTTGGTTTATTTTATAAAGGAGCTATAGTGCCGAGATGAAAAGGGAGGGGCGTAGAGCAGAACTTCGAGCATATAGATCAGCAGATGCCCGTATTAAAAAGCTTCTCGAGGGCCCCCTCCTTGTTGATGGTATAGAGTCAGGCGTGGCGTATTATCGTTTACACGATGACACTGATGGAGAGAATGTGGGGCGAGTAATGGTACAAATCGCTGACGATGGCGATATGCATATGACCACCGACGTTGGGGCATTCAAGACTCTGCGTTTTAGAAATGAGTTTGGTGGCGGCCACAGTCGACGCGTTCACAACGCGCTCAAAATTTTGGCGCTTGCCATTAAGCTCGACAACAAAGACAAACCTCAGCGATAGGTTTTGCCATGTGACACGGGGTACTCCTTGCGCCATGGATCACAAAATATTGAGTACAATACATAGGTGCCGAGCTACTTTTTGGGTGTTGCAATTGCATTTTTGGAACCAGTGCTCCATGGGTGGTGCAATATCCTTGACAGTTATTTTGCAAACAAACTATTCCCGCGTCTCACGACGCTCATTTTCTTTGGCTCAGTGGTCGGCGTTGTATTGTTGCCCGTCGTGTATTTCATTGATCCGCCACAGTGGGTGCCAACCTGGGCGTTCGGGCTCATATTCCTCATCGCGCTCATCGAGGTCGGATACTCATACCCATACTATTGGGCGCTCAAACATACGGATACCTCGATTGTTACTTCACTGTTTTCAATCGGCAGGATATTTGTTCCCATTCTCGCGTTTTTTATTGTGGACGAAAGACTTACGTATATTCAGTATGCGGGGTTTGGGCTTATCGTTCTTGCTGCGACGTTACTCAATTTTGATCCAAAGAAATTTAGATTCAACCCCGCCCTATTTTTAATGGTGGGCGTGTGCTGCATTCTTGCAATCGAAACAATCACATATAAGTATGTATTTGAGCACGGGGTCACATGGGGGAGTCTCGTTGTTGTCGAAGCATTGTTTGAGTTTGCAATTGCCGCCGTCCTCATGGTGATAACGGGAGCACTCTCCTCGCTGCGTCGAGATCTCGCGATGGTGAGAGGGCACTGGCGCTTGCTCGGACTTAACTACGTGTTGGGGTGGGGGGGCAACCTCGGTGACAGTTTCGCTGTGTCGTTACTCCCCGTGTCTGTGGCGCGCGGCATAGGGAGCACGCAAGCCCTGTTTGTTCTGGGGTATGCGTTATTGACGCGTAAGCATTTTCCAAAGATTTTTAAAGAACACTTGTCAGGCAATGATGTACGCAAAAAGAGTGCGCTCTTTGTTTCGATGGTTGTCGGCACGCTGCTCGTGGTACTTGGTGGTGTAGGATAAGAAGATGTGGATCGTTTTTGCGCTGGGGGCTGCAGCGACGTGGGGGCTCACTTATACGATTGACGAGCATCTTTTTAAGCATATTTCTGTTGTCAGTGCGCTCGCCGTTACGTGTCTGGTGACTGGAATTGTACTTGGCGCTGTTGCACTCATAAGCGGAGAGTGGCAGCGCGATCTTGTAACGCTTGTTTCTTCTTCTCGAGCTCTCTGGCTCCTCATCGGCAGCACCGTTGCTTTTATTGTAGGTGATTTGTTAATTAGCTATGCTATACAGAGTAACAACGCTACCATAGCGGGGCTCATCGAAATCTCGTACCCGCTCTTTATTATTCTCTTTAGCTATCTCATTTTCCGCGAGGAGAACTTAAGTTTAGGCACTGCGATCGGCGGCCTTTTTATTTTTACCGGCGTTGCCACTATCTATTTGTTTAATCGTTAAGACGAGATCTAGATGTCTTTGTGCATCGGACAGGTGTTGGCGTGCACTGGTTGGCGCAGGAAGATGATTGGTGTACAGGTGCACTTTCTTTCAGCTTGTGCGCGCGCAGCGCGTTGATCTACGACCGCGCGAGTATTGGGTCTATTTTGTGATGGTTGATGTTCGTGTTGCATACATAAAAATTACCGAAATAAGGGTGGGGGAGCGTATTCAAGATGAAGTGGGGTTATTCTGAGCTTACGCCCAGAAATAAGAAAAGCTAAAACCAAAGTAGAAAGCGCCACCGCGGGTGGTTTGTGCGAAAGATGTGTTCGCAGGCGCTACGATCATGCGACTATTATAGCACGATTTTACAAAAAATGTGTCTAGGATAGAATGAGGGTGTGATCCCAGAACGACGCCCTAGAAATACAGAGTCAAACGGGTGCAGGCACAAAGGTGTCGAGAGACCGTATTCTACGGGAGCCGATGTTGCAGACAATGCGGGGAGAACGTTCCGTCACATACGGTGGTGGTGTGGAGCGTGTCACGCGCCTATTGCGGCAGCTGAGTTTTTTATTCCACACGGCAAGTACCCACGCCCATCAAAAATTTCTGTTGTATAAAGCCGTTTCGTGCGTAAAACAAAAAACCCCGACATTTGTCGGGGTTTTTAGAAACGAGAGAGCCTTACGCTGCTCGTTTAACGTTGACCGCTGCGGCACCTTTTGGTCCTGTTTCGTCAATGTCGAACGAGAGCATATCGCCCTCATGGAGTTCGTTGTAGGCGACGCCCACAAGCTCCTTAGAGTGGAAAAAGAGATCTTTTGCCATTCCTTCGACAGTGATGAATCCAAAGCCCTTATCGGTCAGCGTTTTGATTTTACCTGTTGCCATGTGTTTTGTTTGTTTTGTGTTCTTGAAACTTCGACTCGAGTCCCCCAACGTACGTCGGCCCTACCACTGTAGCGCACTTTCGGCCTAGCTGCTAAATGGGGGGAGCTGTGTGGATGAAATAAAATCACCGCTCAGATGTACTACTAGATAGGTACGGGCGATAGAAATCTCTTGTACCGCACCGGTGCAGATTATCAGCATTAGAAAATAGTATGACGAAAACAGTCAAACGATCTTTATTCGCGCTTGGAGCTTTGGCTGCTCTAGGTGCTGGGGCTGGAGTATCAGGTATCGCGAGTGCACAAGTCGCAGATTCTGGTACAACCTCTCCGACGACGTTTGCCCGAATGGGAGAACGTATGGGACACGGCCCTGGCCGTGAACACGGACCAAAAGTGATGGGTGAGGTAACGGCTGTTACTGGGACGACCCTCACGATCAAAAATCCTGATGGGACGATCTATACAGTCGATGCGACAGATACGACTGTCTCTAAGGTGGTCACGATTACGGCCGTTGACATCGCTGTAGGTGACACCGTTGGTGTGCAGGGAACGGTTACGGGCACCTCGGTAGTGGCGAAACATATCATGGATGGCATACCGCCGCACCATGCCCAGGCTCCTCCCGCCGCAGTAACTCAATAACTATGAGTCACCGATGGCATTGATCGGGCGCACCGCTCCACACATGTGTGGAGCGGTGCGCAGTTTTCAAACTTCATGGAATCAAAGTTGTACTATGAACACGTGGAAGAAACTCAATCTCACAGCGACGAGGCTCTGGCTCGGCTTGTACAGGCAGGAGACACCGATTCGTATGGTGTGTTGGTCGAGCGATACCAAGCGAGACTCCTTCGCTACGGCAGAAAGTTTTTATCGGACTCCGATGACATTGTTGACATCGTACAAGACGTTTTTATGAATGCATATCAAAATATTCAAAGCTTCGACACGATCCAATCTTTTTCGCCATGGCTATATCGCATCGCGCACAATGCATTTGCAAACGCTCTTAAAAAAAAGTCATACCGACTCCTTTCGTTTATCGACTTCGATACGTTGGTGTCCCACGCGGGACGCGACGAGAGCATTGATGCTGAGCGCGATCAAGTGGAAATAAAGAAAATGATTGATGCTGGATTAACACATCTTGCGCCCAAGTATCGAGAAGTGTTGGTACTCTACTATCTTGAAGGCATGTCATACAAAGCAATTGCAGACATCGTACGAGTGCCGGTGGGGACGGTTGGCATTCGTATCCGACGAGCCAAAAAACAACTTCGTCTCATCTATGCAAAACTGAACATATCGTATGGAGCATAATCCAGAAAACATCAAAAATTCAATTCTAGAAAAAATCCGCACCAAGGAAGTTTCAATGCGCCCCAAAATATATTTTGCGCTTCGAGTCGCTGCACTCGTTGCTACATCGATCGCCATGCTTCTGGTGACTGTCTTTATTATTAATTTTATTTCGTTCAGTATTCGTATCAACAGCCATGAGGCGCTTTTGGGCTTCGGACCACGGGGTATCGAAGCGTTTCTCCTCTTTTTCCCATGGGAGCTCTTGGCGTTTGATATTGCGCTTGTTCTCCTCTTGGTGTGGTTGATGCGCTCGTTTCGTTTTGGCTACATGACGCCAGCGCTCTATCTTGGTGCCGGGCTTTTCGCGCTCATACTCGTTTCTGGGGTTTTGATTGATCGGGGTTCGACCCTCAATGATCATTTTATTCAGAGCGATGAATGGCATCGACCGCCTCCCGGCTCGGGTATTTGTCGGTGCACCATAGTCGCCATCGATGGGACAATGCTTGTTCTTGAGGAGGCTCGCCGCGGAGCAACCACGAGTATTACGGTGGTACTTCCGCTCGATAACCCACGCGCGACGACAACGGGTCTGAGTGTTGGAGACGTAGTAATGGTTCTTGGCGATGATGCGGGTGGCGTCATACGTGCTTTTGGCGTTCGAAAGGTATCGCCTCATAAAAAATAATCTATGAAAAAAACTAAACAAGCTCTAGAATGGTTTCGTAAGGCGCAGCGATATGCACTGAGTCACAAACTCATGAGCGCTCTGGTACTTATCGTACTCTTGGGGGCGGGGTGGTGGACTTATGCGAACTTGCTTGCGACCGATGCGGATGTTACCTATACGCTTGGAAAAGTTACGCGCGGTTCTATTATATCGACGGTGACGGCCTCGGGCCAAGTATCGGCGTCACGTGCACTCGATGTACAACCAGAAGTATCAGGCACCATCACCTCTGTTGCGGTACAACCAGGCGATGCTGTTCAGCGCGGTGCACTTATTGTGCAGATTGATTCGTCAACGGCTCAGAAAGCTGTGCGCGATGCAAAAAATAATCTTGAAACTGCAAAGCTGAGCCTTGAGAAGCTCTTGCAACCAGCCGCTGGACTTACGCTGACACAGGCTAAGAATGCCGTTTCAAATGCAGAAGACTCGCTGGCTAAGTCATACACCGATACCAATACAGATATCGATGAGGCATATCTCGCACTGCCTGACATTATGTCTCGTGTACAAGATATTGTAACGGGCACCAGCGTACAGCAGAGCGGACAGTGGAATATCGACTACTACCTAAACTCAATAAGTAGGTACGACACTAATGCACAGCAGTATCGTGACGACGCACTCGCTGCATACCAAAAGGCAAAAATATCCTATGATGCAGCCTTCAAAAAGTATAAAGAATCGCCGGTGTCAACTACTGCCCAAACTGAAGCGTCTGCAGAATCGACACTCGCTATGCTCGTTGAAGTGCAAACGATGCTGAAAAATCTCAATTCCTATATTCAGTTTTATGAAAACACGGTGACCGCGCATACGCAGGAACCCGCGCCTTCCGCGATAACAGCACTTGAAGATCTCGCATCATACATCGGGACTATAAACGCACACGTTTCAACCGTTTCATCAGATATCACTGGCATCAAAACCGGTAAGCAGAACATTGTTGAAAAATCAGAAGCACTTCAAGATTTGCTCGGAGGAGCCGATGCGCTTGATATACGGTCGCAGCAGCTTACTGTCGCACAACGTGAAGATGCGGTAGCTGACGCTGTGGAGGCGCTTGCTCAATACTCGGTCCGAGCTCCTTTTGCGGGAACCGTTGCATCAGTTGATGCGTTCCCGGGGGATGAGGCGGGGAGTGCGTCAGTCGCAACATTGATTACTGATACGCAGGTCGCCACATTATCTGTAAACGAAGTGGATGCAGCAAAAATTCGGTTAGGCAGTCCCGCGTCGCTTACGTTTGATGCAATCGAAGAGGTGACACTTACGGGCACGGTCGCAGAAATAGATGCGGTCGGTACGGTGAGTCAGGGCGTGGTGAGTTATCAAGTGCAAATCAGTTTTGATGCAAGCGATAATCGAATAAAGCCCGGCATGACGGTTAATGCATCAATTGAGACTGCGAAGCATGAGAACGTACTCACCGTTCCATCGAGTTCTGTAAAAACAACGGAAGATACGGCATATGTGCTTTTGTTGAATCCAGATCAGACGACGCAACAGGTCACGGTCGTTACCGGCATCACTGACGATGTGTTAATAGAAATAGTGTCAGGACTCACTGAGGGGCAGGAGATTGTGGTACGAACGTCAGGTGCGAGCACTAGTAGTGGAACAAGCAATACAACCACGCGTTCCGGATTTGGCGGTCCCGGTATTCGCCTATGATAGACGTCACTGATATTACTAAAACGTATGGATCAGGCGACACCGCATTTCAAGCATTGAGGGGCATTACGTTCACTATCTCTAACGGCGAATTTGTCGCGATCATGGGACCCTCAGGGTCAGGAAAGTCGACCTTGATGCACATCTTGGGGTGTCTTGATACGCCAACGTCGGGTTCGTATTATCTTGATACCAAAGATGTATCGATGCTGAACGACGAGGAGTTGGCGGATATTCGTAAAGATAAAATTGGCTTCGTGTTTCAGTCGTTTAACCTTTTGCCGCGCACTACGGTGCTGAGAAACGTTATGCTCCCGCTTATTTATGCCGGTGTTGATGAGGACGAACGAGTGCGCCGCGCGACTGAAGCACTTACTTCAGCGGGTCTCTCTGAAACACATTTTTTGCATAAATCAAATGAATTGTCTGGTGGTCAAATACAGCGCGTAGCGATTGCTCGCGCGCTCGTTAATCAGCCGTCCTTGATTCTTGCGGACGAACCGACAGGAAATCTCGATACAAAAACGGGCGAAATAGTGCTCGGCACGTTTCAGAAACTAAACCGCGAACACGGACGCAGCATCGTGCTTATTACTCACGAACATGATGTCGCTGCGTATGCTGAACGAATTATCACACTCCGCGACGGTGTTGTTTTGTCAGACGAAAAAAATCACTCCCGTACACACGCACACCATGACCATTAACGACACCATCCAAGAAACATACACGGCGCTCTCCGCGAACAAAGTTCGCTCTGGGCTTACTATTCTCGGCATTGTCATCGGCATTTCGTCGGTTATCGCCATGGTGTCTATCGGCACCGGTGCATCAAGTTCAATTTCTTCGAGCATACAATCGCTTGGCGCCAACCTGCTTCAAGTAAGTCCGGGTGCACAACGCATGGCCGGCGGATTTGGTGTCGCCGGTGGCCGTGGTAATGCAAAAACACTGACGCATGCCGATGCAGACGCACTGATGGGGATTACTGATGTTATTGCAGTTGCGGAAGAAGTGTCAGGCAGATATCAAGTGACCGCGCGCGGCACGAATTCCAACACGACCGTGAATGGCGTCACCAGCAACTACCCCTCAATTCGAAACATCGAGGTTGCAGAGGGTTCTTTTATTAGCGATTCGCAGGACCTGAGCGCTGCAAAAGTCGCAGTCATCGGTCCCACGACGCGTGACGATTTATTTGGAGAAAATGCGGAGGACGTTGTCGGTCAAGCGCTGCGCATCAAGGGCATAGAATTTAAAATTATTGGTGTCACGGTTGAAAAGGGAGGGAGCGGGTTTTCAAATGCTGACGATATCATTTATGTACCTGTTAAAAGCGCACAGCGATATTTGTCTGGCGATCAATACTTAACGAGTATCAGCGTTCGTGCAGGTGATGCTGGAGTAATGACCCAAGTACAGGCGGACATCACCGCGCTTCTTCTCGAGCGCCATAATATATCGGATGAAACACAGGCGGATTTTAGCGTGCTCAATCAAGCGGACATTTTGGAAAGTGCGAGTAGCATCACGAGCACGCTCACCTATCTTCTTGCTGCAATCGGTGGGATATCGCTCGTCGTCGGCGGTATCGGCATCATGAATATGATGCTCACGACCGTCACCGAGCGGACACGCGAGATTGGTCTCAGAAAGGCGATTGGCGCAAGGAAGAGCGACATAAGCCGTCAATTTCTGGTTGAGGCCATCGCTCTCACCCTCATTGGTGGGGTCATTGGTATATTACTGGGGTGTCTTATTTCGTATGCAGTCAACCTTACGGGGCTCATCACGACCAGTGTAACGCTCTCGTCAGTACTCATCGCCTTCGGCGTTTCGGCCCTTATTGGTATCGTTTTTGGCTATTATCCAGCTCGTCGAGCGGCGAATCTCAACCCCATCGAAGCACTACGCTACGAGTAGGGGATATTGACTTTATTCTTCATATGGTGTATAATAAGCAAATGAAGAAGGAGGCACTTGTCGCGTATGCTCTCGTCGCCCTCATCGCGATTGGCATCATTAGTCTGGGTTCATTTGTGTCGCATCAGATGGCGGCGGCCATTCTTGCGCGCGAACAAGCGGCCGCTGCGTTCCTTGGCGACGAGTAAGGTGTGGAAAATTGAAAATACTGTGGTACAACTCACAGTATGCGGGAGAAGTTAGTAAAATCGGTTTTATTTTCTTTGGAGTGGCGTTTGTATGCGTTTGTCATCACGGCGCTTTTTTTGTGGGCGACGACGGATGAGCTCGTGTTTGCGGCGATGAGCGCATTTGGTCTCCAAATCGTGTTGTTTATCGGGCACACGACATGGTACTACTTTCGCCAAGAAGGAGCGTATGGTTTTACCCTCGATGCACTCGCCACGCGACTTGCGCGAAGCATTATACGCACGTTTTCACGACACAATCCAGAATAATTAGTACGTGTAAACCCAAACCCCAAGATTGAACGGGAGCGGTACGTATCTCCCGATTTTTGTGCGTTGTATTGAAAGCGCGAGGCCGCCGAGCGCGTGCGCGAGTGAACGCATGTACGAGCCACTCGATGCAGTACACGAGAACGTCGCCACAGTGTACTCGGTGTCGGCGTTGTTATCCAAGAGCTCATGCCAGCGCGCGCGGATATCTGCGCGGCGAAAGTCGCGGCCAAGCGTCTTTCGCACGTCAGTCACCTCGGGAAACGAATTTATTTTTTCAAAGATTGTCTGAAGCAGTATGTCACCCCGCATCGTACGCGTTTGTGTGCGACGGAGCGAATACACGGTGCTCGTTTTGGTCGGCACCTCGTCATCGCGCAGAGAACCCGAGAGTGTGTGCATATGGAGTGGGATACCACGCACGGTGCGTGCTGAAAAACGAGGGAAGGGGAGTGTAATGGTGCCGGTGCATTTTTGTGTTCGTGACCTGATCTCTGGGTCAGAGGGCGTTGTGTGGGATTCCGCGAGACCGAGAATGTCGTGTGTGTCGCTTTGAAATCCAAAGAGTACCTCGAACTCATATTTTTTATCGAGCATATGATATTTTGTTTGCACTTTGCACTCATCACCAATGAGCACGAGCAGTTTCCCCGTTGCCATTGGGTCGAGGCGGCCCGCATACGCAAGAGGAGTGTCACGCGAAAGTGCTGCTGAGGATCGATACCGCTCAATCGCCTGGAGCGGCGTCTCACCGAGAAGCTTTTCTATCATCGCGTAGCGCTGCATAGAGTCACTGTACCGCGCCGCCCTTTGGTACACTAGAGTCAATGCGGCGCATACAAGAATTTTTAATTCGTCACTACCACGTACTTTCCTTGGGCGCGTTCGTGATCGGCTTTGGCATCGATTCGTTGGTGTTGAAGCGGATTGACCTACTCCTTTCTAATCTCATTCTGTACACCTATCTGGTGCTCGTTATCTTTTCGATGGTGATGATACACATTGCATTTACCCAAATACGAGTCTCACGCGTAATGCGTACCATCGAGTCGTTCCTTCCGTTTGTTGCGCAATATGCCTTTGGGGGTATGTTTTCTGGGTTTCTTCTCTTTTACTCGCAGAGCGGCACCCTTGTAAGCTCGTGGCCATTTTTACTCTTTATACTTGTACTCATTTTCGTCAATGAACTTATGCAAAGCTACCAAGCGCGGCTTGCGTACCAATCAGTACTGCTGGGGTTCTGTCTTCTCTCGTTTTCGATTTATTCGGTGCCTATCCTCACCGGTTCGATGGGCACGTTCGAGTTTGTAGTGAGCAACATAGTCTCGCTTATTGCACTCGGGCTATTCACTGGACTTTTGTGGAGTATAGATCGAGTACGGGTGCGACACTCGCTCCGACATGTAGTTGTCGGCGTCATAATTCTTTATAGTGTCATTGCGCTTTTGTATACAACGAACATTCTTCCGCCGATTCCACTTTCTCTAAAAGATGTAGGAGTGTACCATTCTGTCGAACGTGTCGGCACAGCGTATCGCGTTGAAGCAGAATCAGGACCGTGGTACGAGCAATTTTGGAGAACGCCGATTACACTCGCCCCCGGCTCTCGGCTGTATGCATTTTCATCAGTGTTCGCACCAACCGATCTGAACACACGCATCGTGCATGAGTGGCAGTACAAAAATGATGCTGGTGATTGGCAGACGTACGCGACGATTCCGTTCGACATCTCTGGCGGTCGCGATGGCGGATACAGGGGGTACAGCATTATTGTGCCACCCGATCCTGGACTCTGGCGAGTGAACATCGAGACTGAACGCGGGTCGTTGATTGGCCGCACTTCAATGATTATTACATTCGCGTCGTCGACGCCAGAGACGGTGTCGAGTATACTTGAGTGATGCAGAAACTCCTTCAATTTTTTTGGTTTTCTGGGGTCATCACTGTCGTTGGTCTGGTGTGCATGTACCTCTACGGCGGCTCAGCGGCACTTTTTTTGACGGCGCTTTTGATTGTGCTTGAAGTCACACTCTCTTTTGATAACGCAGTGGTGAACGCGCGCGTGCTTCGCACCATGAGTCAGGCATGGCAGCAGCGGTTTCTCACGTGGGGCATGATTATCGCGGTGTTTGGCACGCGCTTTTTACTACCTATTGTCATCGTTTCACTAGTGGCGTGGGCGTCCCCGTGGGCAGTCGCGAAGCTTGCTCTGTTTGATCCGGGGGCGTACGGCGCACTACTCCACAGCGCGAAAGATGCTATTCATGCATTTGGTGCCGCGTTTCTTATTATGGTCGCGCTCAAATACTTTTTTGATCGAGAGAAAAAAGTACACTGGATTTCTGTCGTTGAGGAGCACCTCACGATGTGGGGGAGAATAGAGGCGATCGAGATTGCATTCGCACTCACTGTGCTCGTGGTCATGGCATTTCTGGTACCTTTGCATGCGGCGACCATACTCACTGCGGGCATTGTCGGCATCGTACTCTTTATTCTTATGGAGGGCGTGACGAGCGCATTTTCTATTGAAGCAAAAGAAACGGCGACGCACGGACTAACGCTCTTCTTGTATCTTAACGTTCTCGATTCAGCTTTTTCTCTTGACGGAGTGGTTGGTGCATTCGCACTCACCACATCGATCCCCATCATCGCAGTGGGTCTCGGCATCGGTGCTTTTTTTGTCCGATCTCTTACGGTGTACATGGTGCGCGAGCATACGCTCGACACACTTAAATATCTTGAGCACGGCGCACATTGGGCTATCTTGGGGCTCGCGGGCTCGATGTTTGTCTCACTCGTGACCGAGGTGCCAGAAATAGTAACCGGAGGCATCGGTATCGTGTTTGTTGTGCTCGCGTATTGGTCCTCCGTTCTCGCACGTCGCGCGCCGTAGCAGGTACTCACTGTATGGAGTACATTTTACTTTTTCATATTACGTTTCTTCTGAACTTTGTGTGGGAGGTGTGGCACAGTCAGCTCTATACGACGTGCCGCTCGATGCCGCTTTCTGACTACGTCCCACTTATTACGTTTCAATCATTAAAAGATGCGTTGTGGGTTACACTCGCATATGTACTCGCACCCAGCATTCTCTTTTTTGTGGCCGGACTTTTTATTTTTTCTTTCATCGTCGAAATACATGCGATACAAACAAAGCGGTGGGAGTATGCATCTGAAATGCCGCTGTTTTTTGGGGTGGGGATCTCGCCGTTCTTTGAACTCGTAATAACAGGTCTTCTCGCGCTTGCACTGATACAGTTCTACTAGTTATTCAAGCGCGGTCATCGCGAGCATGAGTGCGATGCCGAGAATCACCGCAACAAATTGAACGACAGAACCTCTCGCGGTCGTCGTTTTATGAAGTTCGGGGACGAGATCCGCCGCCGCGAGATAGATAAAGGCGCCAGCAGTAAAGGCGATAAGATAGCCTGACACCGATTCAAGAGATGACTCTAGAATGAGGACTGCGCTCGCACCAATGAGTGCAGTGAGTCCAGAGAGAAAATTAAAAAACAAGGCGCGTGATCTCGTGAGGCCAGAGTGGATGAGAAGGGCGTAGTCTGCAATTTCCTGTGGTATCTCATGGAGAAACACCGCAATGGTTGTTGCAATGCCGAGTTCTGGTGAAATCAAAAAGCTCGCCGCGATAACAGCACCATCAACCATGTTGTGTACTCCGTCAGCGACCAGCACGAGGGGGGCAATGTGTGCGTTTGGCGCGTGGGGTCCCCGTTCAAACCGTTCGTGATTTTCATGCTCCTCCTCTTGCCCATGGTGTGCGTGGTGCCAGCGCAAATATTTTTCAAGCAAAAAAAATGCGACAACTCCAATGAGAACAGAAACACCAAACACTGCTTCGTCACCAATGATTTCAAGTGACTCAGGGATAAGGTGTATCACGGCATCCCCTAGGAGCGCGCCCGCTGCAAGCCCGACCAACGCTGGCATGAGTTTTGACAGCTTAGTTCCCAGGGAAAGCGCGAAGACGCCAATCAAAGAAACAAGTGAAACCAGAGCCACCGCGATGAGGGAGTACGCTGTCGAATCCATACGGCCATGGTATCACAAAATGGCTCGAAATATGGATTTTATCATCTCTTGCATTAAAAAAAGTCACGCATGCTATACTTCGTGCGTAAGTCTTATATACCAAAGTTAATTTAAATAATTGTCAGTATGGATATGCAATCTGGTGTTTGGGTGAGTCCGCGCATTGAAAAGCTCGCTTCGCTCTTTTTAGTCGCCGCTACGATTTTTGTTGCGTTTTTGGCGGTGCAGGCCGCTATGGATTGGTGGGACTCTGAGCCTTCAATCGGTAATGTCATCACCGTTGATGGTGAGGGTAAGGCGACAGCCATTCCTGACATCGCGACCATCTCTTTCACTGTAACAGGCGAGGGTAAAAATGCGAGCGCCGCACAGGAAGAAGCGACCAAGAAAATTAACGTCGCCGTCGCACTTTTGAAGAACAAAGCAATTGAGGACAAGGACATTAAAACGACTTCGTACAACGTTTCTCCTAAGTACAGCTATCCGCAGCCTTGTTATAACGGACCCTGCGTGTATGACGAGCAGCGTGTCATTGGCTACACCGTGACGCAGACCACTGAAGTTAAGGTGAGAAAGACCGGCGAAGTAGGGGATATCCTGACAGCGCTTGGAGACGCGGGCATCTCAATGCTGTATGGTCCAAACTTCACGGTTGAAGATCCGGAGACAGTTATGGCTACAGCTCGCAAAGAGGCTATCGCGAAGGCTCGTGCTAAGGCAGAGATTTTGGCAGATGACCTCGGCGTCACACTCGTTCGCGTAGTGAATTTCTACGAGAATGGCGGTGGCTACCCAATCCCATACTACTCACGTGATGCAGTGGGCATGGGCGGCGCGGTAACAATGGAAGCAAAGGTTGCTCCAGAGGTACCAGTGGGCGAGAATGAAATCATTTCTCGCGTATCCGTCACCTACGAAATCCGCTAGTTTTAGAGAACTGCATTTCAGCAAAAAAGCTTCGGGTATCCGGGGCTTTTTTGCTTCTTGACTTTTAACAATACGCAAGGTAAGTTACTCGCATGACACAAAGATACTTAAAACCAGTAAGCCCGACAAGAGATTATAGAATTGAACGAGCTAAAGCTATCCGCTCGCGCTATCTTGCCGGTCAGCCAATCTCTCTGTGGGACAGACTCCAAGCCCAAATTGCTGAGCGAATAAAATCACGCGCCGAGTTTGGAGATAGCCAGATTTCTAAACAAGGCGCCTTACTTGATCGCAAGAGTTTTAATCGCGAGGGCCCTACCAGAGAAGATTACGGAATTCAATCGTAGTCTTAGTGATTTGCTGTGGGTTAGAAGCAAAAAAGCCCCCAACAGGGGCTTTTTGTTTTTCAATTATCTGTGGTAGTATCCCACCATGCAAGATTCACCTAAACTCGCTCGACCAATGAGCCCAGCCCAGGAGGCAAGGGCAGAGAGGGCCCGTGTCATTAAAGACCGCTATGTACCTGCAAAAAATAGATGGGAGGTGCTCCAAGCTGCAATAGCAGCTCGCATCAAGTCTCGAGCAGAGTACGGTGAAGGCTCGGCTTTTAGCCACATGAATCTTCTTGATCGCACTGATCGAAGAGAGAGATATCTCGAAGACAAGTCTTTTGTTTCCCGAGCCTGACGGTTGGCGATATCAGTCAAATTGGTATCTTAAGAGGAGCCCCCAGGGCTTTTGTTTATTTGGGGAAATCCTTTTTCCAACTAATGAGGAATGAACTATTGTCTCCGCTCACGACTATTTTGTCACCCAAGGATTTCTGTATTTGCATCATGATATTTTGGGATACATGCCCGTCTCTATCACCGTATGGCGTTACACGAATACGCTCGGGTGTGTCGGTCTCCATTTTAATTACTGCGACTGTTTCGAGGGAAGGTCTCCCCTGAACATATTCATGCTTTTTATTATATCCGTCAGTAACTTCAAGCTTTCTAAGTGTTTCCAAAAGTGAGGGTGACTCTTTTCTTGTCTCCCTGCGTCGGCACCGCCGACACCCCAAAATTTCACCATATGCGAGCAGTATATCACTCACAGCAAAACCCTCGGTGGCTTCCTAAGGAGACAAGGTCATTTATTTGACATAATCTACTTTTGATGCTATTATGTCGAAATGTCAGATATTGAGAAAAAAAACCGAGTTTGCCAAGCGAGGGAGGCGCGTTCGTTCAAGGCAGGAGTAGATACAGAGAAGCTTCCTGCCGAGGTGCGTCTTGAACGTATCGCTGCCGCCGTTCTTGATGGAGAAAAATCACAGAAAATTGAAAAACCAGTTTCTGTGTCTCTGCTTGCTGGTCGCGATTTTCGTGATCCGCAACGTGAAAGAAATATCCCAACTCCCGTTGATGTGGAGAAAGAAAAGCGTCTCGGCGGTCAGTCTTTTACGGCGACTCTGGTAGGACTTTTTCTTGGTATCTTTATTCCATTTATAGAATTTCCTTTTCTAGCTGTTGCAGCGTGGAAGTTCGGTGCATCTCGATTTTATGGCGGCTATGGAATTATGAACACGTTGATTGCGGTTACACTCGCTTCTGTGGCTTTGTTCATTCTGCCCTCCATCCTTGCATCACTTGGTCTATTGGGGGCGCTCCCTGCAGGTTTAACCGTCGGATTCATTTTTGGCTACGCTGCAGTTATGACAGCCGTTGGGAATGTGCTTGCATTTTTTGGATACCGCCGAGCAGAGGGGAAACATAACTCATAGAAGTACATGCCCGAGTCAGCTCCATACGTGTCACCAGCTACACCAGAGAGGCGTCCATGTCCCTTCCAAAAGGACAGTAGGGTGTATTTCTGTGAAAAAATTCGAAAGAAAACAGGGCAGTGGGCCGCCGTCGTTACAAGCGTCCGTAACGCGCATATAGGCACAGGCTACGTAGTTACCATCGATGTCGTTGATAAGGGATACACCGGTCGAAAAAATCGGCAAGTTCATTTTCCTGCAGCAGCGAGCCACTCTTACATTTTTCACCGCGATTAATGTGGAATGAGTTGACTTTTTAGCCTAAAAAGAGTATCTTGAAAGAAGCCCCCCGAGGGCTTTTTTGTTAGAAAAGGTCTTGGGCATACCCCATACGGGGCACAGGGTATACTAAAAACTATGGGAGCATTTATCCAGTATTTACGCGATGTTCGAAGCGAGTTGACCCACGTCTCGTGGCCAACGACCGCACAGGCGGTCAGTTATACCGCACTCGTTATCCTTATTTCGGTCATCGTGGCGCTCATTTTGAGCGGGTCTGATTTTGTTTTTACATTCGGCCTTGAACAACTTTTGAATCAATAATATGACCAAACAATCAACAGGAATGCGCGCGTGGTACGCAGTCCACACCTACTCGGGGTACGAAAACGCAGTTCAGCGCAACTTAAAGCAGCGCATCGAGTCACTCGGTATGCAGGACAAGATTTTTGATGTCGTGATCCCAACCGAGAAGAAGATAAAAGTAACCGGCGGTAAGCGTCAAACGGTCGACGAAAAAATTTATCCCGGCTACATCCTCGTTGACATGATTGTTGATGACGACAGCTGGTTTTTGGTGCGTAACACGCCGCGCGTGACGGGCTTCGTCGGTGCCGGCACGACGCCAGTCCCACTGACCGAAGAGGAGATGAGTGTGTTATTTAAGCGCATGACGACCGATACCGCAAAGCACAAGATTGATTTCTCATTGCACGAACCCGTGGTCATTGTCGACGGGCCGTTTAAAGATCTTGAGGGCAAGGTAGGCGAGATAGATGAGGTGAAGGGTAAGATAAAAGTCTTAGTGAGTATGTTTGGTCGAGAGACACCTGTCGAGTTGGATTTCTTGCAAGTTCGTAAAATGTAAGTACAATTCTCATACCTATGGCAAAAGTAGTAAAAAAGATAAAACTTCAGATCCCCGCGGGAAAGGCGACACCAGCCCCTCCTATTGGTACCGTGCTTGGTCCCGCTGGCGTCAATATTGGCGCGTTTGTTAAGGAGTTCAATGACCGGACAAAAGAGATGGGTGGCGACATCATCCCCGTTGAAATGTCAGTGATGGATGACCGTTCGTTTACCTTTATTTTGAAGGTGTCTCCAGCCTCGCGCCTCGTATTGAAATATGCAGGTCTCGAAAAGGGGAGCGGTAAAGTCCCGACTATAAAAGCAGGCAAAATCACCAAAGCACAGCTCGCTGAAATCGCGACCAAGAAAATGCCCGACCTGAACACGCAGGATCAAGCGCAGGCAGAGAAAATCATCGCCGGCACCGCCCGATCAATGGGCGTTGATATTGAGTAGATTTTACATGCCACATCCTGAAGGAAGGCCAGCCACCATAGCTGCAGCACTAAATGCTCTGACGACAGACTATATTGGACCGTTGGTTGCAGATAAGAAGATGATTTTGGACGCACGCGTTGCAAGAAAGGGTGTGTACCGTGAGCGGTTCAAGGCACTCGCTATGGCCAGCATGTTTGCTGTTTTTCTTCTTCTTGGAGTGAGTACTGTTGGTTCTGCGAGCGCTTTCTGTTTCACTATCGCCGGAGTTGCAGGATTTTTTGCACTAGCCGACTGGCTGGTAATGTCCGGCCATAATAATGACCGCGCCAAAGTGAACGAAAACTATATCGCCGTAAAGAAGTGGAGAGGCTAGTGCGTATGCAGGGGAAGGCAGAAAAAGTTGAAGCCAATCGAGCACAAATCCTTCGACAAGCAGTTAGCGATGAAGTTAAGAAACAAGAATTTGTATCGCTTGATATAGAGTTTACACATACCAAGGAGCTTGGAAATTTTGCAGTGATCCAAGGACGATACTTTGAGCCAGCACGACCAGGGATGGCGTGGGGAGAGCCTCACGATGTACGAAAGTTTATTACTGTTACCTCAACGGGGCTGCCATACGTCACCACCTCTATCCCGCAGCGCATCCCAACCAACAGGGGCGGTTACAAAGAGCATCTGGGCGTCCGCGAGCGTGGCATCCCGCGCCACAGCAAGCTCTAGTTGCATCTCGTGGACACGAGCGTACAATGTGCGCATGGCAGTAGAGAAGTTGAAAAAACGAGAGCTGATACAGGTTACACCGCTTGCATTGTTTAAAGAAAAAAGAAGCACGTGTCTTGGGTGTACGTTTGGCAGATTTAGAAAAATATATAGCAAAGAGCACACTCCTGTTGTGGAGCGAAAACAAATGTGTAACGACCACTTTCGCGAGTATCTGACGCTCTTGGGGGTGGGCAAAGTAAAACGTCCCGCACACTCACACGCAGGTTGGGATTTGTAAGGCATTAAACTAATGTTGAATGCTATAGTGCCACTATGTTGTTGAAATACAGATTTTCCATTCTCTATGTTGTTGCGTTGTTTGCGGTTATGTATGGGTTCAACGCATTCCCGCTTTTGATACCCATTCCATTCACCGCAGATCAAATATCTCTCTGGGTGCTTATTGTGGGCACGTGGTTTATTCTCCGCGATTACGCACAAAGAGAGCTTGGGCACTACATCCTATTGTTGATGTCTGTCGCGGTGTTACTTGGATTTTTAACTTCAGCGCCGGGATTTGCGTTAGCATCTATCACCGCGATATGTTTGAGTGAGCTAGGAGACTACATAGTATATACCTTTGTAAAAGGCCCGTTTACTCGGAAAGTGATTCTTTCAAGCATTGTTGGGACAGTAACCGATACGCTCGTCTTCTTTTACCTTGCAGACCTGCTTGTTCCTGAAAAGGGCTTCCAGCTTTTTACGCTCCCAGCCCTCGTTGCCGGAGTTATCGGTAAGATGATTGCGGTGTACGTTTGGTATAACTATCTCGGCGGTAAAACTCGCCACGAATTTGTGAAATAACGTTACCCTCGCTCGAGCGTGACCCAGGAGTAGATGAGCCCATTGTGCTCGCCTTTTTCTTCTTTTATTTTTTTTGTAAAAAGGTGTTCGTATTCAGGAAAGAATGAATCAGCTTCCGCTTCGTCATCAATGAGCGTGAGCTCAAGGCGATCAACGTGAGGGAGAGCCTCAGCGTAGAGCTGTGCACCGCCGCCAATATGTATTTCTTCGTGATCAATTTCTCCGGCTCTCGCGAGCGCTTCGTCGAGAGAATGGACGACCAACACCCCCCCAGGAGCAGTGTAGGTCTCATCTCGAGTAATCACGATGTTAGTGCGGCCAGGCAGGGGTTTTTTCAAATACTCGAGTATTGATTCAAAGGTCTTTCGCCCCATAATCACGGGGTGTCCAAGCGTGAGGGCCCTAAAACGCCTCATATCCTCAGGTATGTGCCAGAGGAGCTTTCCGTTCATGCCGAGGGCACGGTGTCCACGACTTATGGCGACGACGATAACAATGTGCGGTTTTTGAGACATGTTTGGAGTGTGACTCCAGTAACTATATACTATATGCATGGCTATCAAAGCGGGCATTTTTGGAGACGATACGAATACCAAGCATCGATTGATTTCTGATTACAAAAAACTTGCGAAGCTTGTAAGGCATTGGAAGGAACTCGGACTTAAAATTGTTTTAACCAGTGGCACTTGGGATTTATTCCATATCGGGCACGCCGAATATTTAAAGCAGGCTAAAGAGTACGGAGACCTGCTTATCGTCGGTGTTGATAGCGATGAGAAGGTGCGCGCGCGCAAGGGTCCGCATCGCCCCGTCGTCCCAGAAAAGGAGCGCGTTGAAATTTTGTGTCACCTTCGCCACGTTGATGTGGTGACCATCAAACCGTTGTCGGAAAAAGCAAATGAGCTCATCAAGCTGATCAAGCCAGATGTGCTTGTGATGTCTGAGTCTACCAAGCATAGGGCGGGAGATATTAAGGAAAAGAAGAAATACGCACGAAAGATTATCCTCATGAAACCGCAAGCGAGTACGTCGACAAGTGCAAAAGTACGACTCTTGCACGTCAGTGGTGCAGATCGCTTTGCAAAAGAAGTGGCTAATCGAATCCCAGGGTTAATGGAAGAGGTGATGGAGAGTTTGGCTAAGAAATAGTATGCGAACGTTAGTCGCCTTTGTCCCTGTGCTCCACGAGGGTTATAGAAAATTCTTTACCAAATACGACGGCCCGAAGGAGCTGTATATTTTAGGCACTACACTCACCCATACTTACAAACCACTCACGAAAGAAATACGACAGCTTGAACCAGTGCTTATGCAAAAGGCGGTTGCGGCCCTTGGCATTTTTGAACGAGTCGAGATATTGGAAGAATCAAATGTTCAAGCATTCAATGCTGTATCACGAGATATTATTTTGCCAGATGAAGATATTTCTCGCGCGGTTGCAGAGCAGTATTTTGGAAATGCAAAAATCACATTCGATTCGATATTTTTACGTTGGGATAAAAAAAATGCAGAAGCAGAGAAGGTGCCCCAGCCCGATAGACGTGTTACAAAGGACGAATTTCATCGCGAAGTAATGCAACGAGCAGAGACCGAGGCGCTAAAAAGCTCTGACAACTGGCGTCACGTTGGGGCCGCTCTCGTCAAGGATGGACAAATCATCACGGTTGTACATAACCATCACCTGCCCTCGGAGCATAGTCCGTATGTGAATGGGGACCCGAGAAGCAATTGGAGTCGTGGCGTTAACATGGAGCTAGCGACCGGCTTTCATGCTGAGGCGAGTATTATTGCTGACGCAGCAAAGCGCGGTATTTCTTTAGAGGGGGCAGACTTATATGTCACCGTCTTTCCATGTCCGCCGTGTTCTAAATTAATTGCGTATTCAGGAATAAAAACGTTGTATTGTGCCGGAGGCAACTCAATTCTTGATGCAGAAGAGGTAATGAAATCTCGGGGCGTTGAGATTGTTTTCGTCGAATAGTTATTCAACTTTCTTGCTGATGGGGAGTTTTACACCCTGATGGTTTGGCTCATCAACATTGGGTTCTATAAGTTGTGCATGAATGTGTGCGACGCTATTTTTAAGGTTTTTGTTTTTTCCAAAACGCATCGCGAGTGCGCCGCCAGCCACTTCGCGTTCTGTTATTAGCTCGCCGCTCATGGTGATAAGCTCTGCGCCTTCCTCAGGAGTTAAGTCTTCTATTCTTTCTGCGTGTCGCTTCAGCACAATAAGAAAATGTTGTTTGGTGCCCTTGTATGGCCACGCGCTCTTAGTAAATATCCAGTAGGCACCTTCCTTTAAAATCGGCTTTGTGTGGTACTTCAAAAAGTTTTCTTGGCAGAACGGGCATACCCCATCTTTAATTATTTGGTCATACACTGCGCGCTGTTCTTCTGAACGCGTGTTATCCGGGTTTACAAATTGTTGACTCATATTATGTGTTTGGATTGTTCTTGCTAATAGAAAACTTGATATCCGGCATATTGGGATCTTCAACATCTGGCTCGATAAGGTGCGCGTGAAGGTGTGAGATACTGTTTTTTAATTTAGGATGATTGCCAAAACGTATTGCCATCGCTCCTCCTGTTATACCTTCTTTTACGCACACACGACGAAACATACCAACAAGTTCCGCGCCTTCAATATCAGTCAGTTCACTCAAGATTGAAACATGGCGGTTGAGTATTGCAACGTAGTGCCGCTTTGAACCTTTGTACGGCCATCCATTTGTGGTCAGTGCCCAGTATGCTCCTTTCTCGAGGATTGCTCCTTTATACCGCGACTGCAGATGTTCAGGACAAAAGGGGCAGATTCCATCGTCTGTCGCCTCTTGCATAACGCGCCTCTGTTCTGCAGAGCGGGTATTCGCAGGGCGCACCACCAACTTTTTATCAACTCCAGCTTCAGGCATATTACACAGCAACAGGGATATCCTTCATCGATGGGTGCGGGTCATAATCTGAAAGTTCAAAATCGTCTGCGCGAAATGCAAAAATATCATCTTTCTTATTAATCATCGTGACGGTAGGGAGTGCTTTCGGCCCGCGTTTCAATAATTCTTCAACGTTCGGGATTTGGTCAACGTAGATGTGTGCGTCAGAGACCGAGTGTATAAACTCATATGGCTCGGTGCCGGTGACGTGCGCAAACATCATAAGGAGCGCCGTGTACTGAATGAGATTAGATGGGACGCCGACCGGATAGTCGCCTGAGCGTTGGAACATGTGGAGTGTCAGCTTATTATCGACGATGCGCAGGTGTATCCAGCCGTGGCAGGGGCAGACCACTACTTTTTGCTGCTTGCCGGTGCCGCGAATAATGTACTGCGGTATCCATGGCGTGATGAAGTGTGTGCGCAAATGTGGAAACTCGATCATCTGTTCAACAATGTTTTGTATCTGATTGTATGATGTGCCCTCGGACGTGGGGAAGTCGTGGAATGCCGCGCCGTATGATCCGGGGCCAAGGTCGCCAACTTCGAGTCCACGCTTTGCTGCTTTTTCTGGTGTGCCCCATGCAGTCCAAAATTTACACCCAAAGCTCTCAAGTTCAGTGAGTGTGCGCGCACCGTTTATAAATGCACATATCTCACCGATCGATCCCTTCCAAAATCCCTTCACGCTCCGCTCAGTAATCATGGGGAAGCCGTTCTCGAGCTTGTAGTGCAGGGGTGGTGGTGCAAACACGGTGAGCGCGTCTTCAGAAAAACCGACGCTTTGGCTCTTGACGCGTACACCGTGGTCGAGAATGTACTTCAGGTTATCGCGATACTGTGTGTCAGGAATTCGGTCTGAGAATGGCTTCATAGTGAAATAGTACCGCGACTGGCTCAATGCTACAATCTGCTCATGGATTTTGACGAATATCAGAAGTTGGCGTCTAGAACTGCCCAGTACCCCTTCGAGGAGAAAAATCAGATTCTTATGTATCTATGCCTCGGACTCGCTGGCGAGTCGGGCGAGGTCATAGAGAAGGTAAAACACATCATTCGGGACAAGGGCGGTGAAATAACAGACGAAAAACGCGAGTTGTTGAAGAAGGAGATCGGAGACGTGTTGTGGTATCTTTCACAATTTGCAGGGACTCTCGGGTTTTCATTCGCTGATGTTGCTAGCACGAATATACAAAAACTTGCTGACCGTGCAGCGCGCAATGTCATTAAGAGTGAGGGCGACACACGCTGACTATGCGCGGAAGACTTATTGTTATTGATGGGGTAGATGGAACGGGTAAGGCGACACAGACAAAGCTTCTCGTCGGCAGACTAAAAAAAGAAGGAAAGAAAGTGGCAACGTTTGAGTTTCCGACCTACGAGACAAACTTCTTCGGTTCATTCATCGGTGAGTGTCTGCGTGGGGACCATGGTGATTTTGTTCATATTGATCCATACATCGCCTCAGTTTTGTATGCAGCTGACCGCTTTGAGTCAAAGACAAAAATAGAAGATGCGCTCGCGGCAGGGAAAATAGTGGTGCTCGACCGTTATGTCTCTGCAAACCAAATGCACCAAGGAGGAAAGATCAAAGACCCAAAAAAGAAAAAAGCATTCTTGGGTTGGCTCGACACCATGGAGCACACAGTGTTTGGCATCCCGCGTCCAGATGTGATCATCTATCTTAATTTGCCTGTGAAGCTGTCACTGCAACTGCTGCGAAACAAAAGCCTGAAAGATAAAAAAGCGTATATCAAAGGCAAATGGGATGTTGTCGAGTCCGACATCAAGTACTTAGAGAATTCTCGAAAGAGTGCGCTCTCTATTATTCAAGAACTTGGCACATGGAAAAAGGTTGAATGTAGCGAAGGCACAAAAATACTTTCACGCGAGGCTGTCCACGAACGAGTATTCGCTATCGTTAAAAAAATACTAAAAATATGATTGAAGTTGAAATACGGGGGCCACTCACCGACGCAAAAAAGCAGGAGTTGTTACCACTTCTTCTTGTAAAGCCGGGCGCTACTCATCGAACACAACGCCGCATCTTTATTGATTATTCGGGCTCTCCAGTTGGACGCACGAAAGATGTGCGCATTAGAACAACAGACGGTGTTTCTGAAATCATGATTAAGCTCGGCGCGTATGGTGCCGAGGATCAGCGTCAAGAATTTGGCGTGAAAGTAGGAGAGCACAAATTCGATGAGTGTGTTGGTGTCATGCACGCCCTCGGGTATGACGAGGGATTTTTGTGTGAGTGGTCGAGTGACATTGTTGCAGTTGACGGCATTGACTTCGTTCTTAAATCAACGAAGGGATTCCCCGAGTGGGGGCTCATTGAGGCGGATATAGAAGTCGCGACTGTAGCAGAAATCCCCGCCGCACGGAGTACGTTGAAAAACCTCTTTGCCGAGAACGGCATAGCGCCTCACACCGATGAGTCGTTTGCCGAGTACGTTCTGGGGTTGGAGCGGGAGGTATTTCCTAAGTTTCATTATAGCGAATATACCCCTGGATACTTTGCAAAGACGTTTGGTATATAATGCCCCTATGATCTGACGACACATAGCCGACCGATTATTACTCTCATCATATGGCTATGCATAACTACACTCACACTCAAAAACAAGACAACGAAGTATACAAAACACTTATTGGTGAAGAGGCTCGTGAAGAAACGGGACTCGAACTCATTCCGTCAGAAAATTATGTGAGCGCCGCGGTCCGTGAGGCAAGTGGCAGTGTTTTTACAAACAAGTACTCAGAAGGGTACCCCGGTAAACGCTACTACGGAGGTCAAGAGTTTACGGACCAAGTAGAGCAAATTGCAATTGATCGAGCAAAAAAGTTGTTTCGCTGTGATCACGCGAATGTCCAGCCACTCGGTGGAGCGGCTGCAAATGTTGCTGCCTATTTTGCATGGATGGATCCGGGCGACACGATACTCGGCATGGACCTGGGCCACGGGGGGCACCTCACGCACGGCTCGCCAGTGACATATATGGCAAAGCTCTTCAATTTTGTCCGATACAAAATGAAAGACCCCAACACGGGTGAAATTGATTATGACGAAATGCGCGAGGTTGCAAAAAGAGAAAAACCAAAGATTATTCTCGGCGGATTCTCGGCGTATCCACGCGAACTCGACTGGGCAAAGATAGCCGACATTGCAAACGAAGTTGGTGCGGTCGCTATGGCGGACGTTGCGCACATTGCGGGGCTCATCGCTGGCGGCGTTCTTAAAAATCCGTTTGACTATGGATTCCATATCGTGACGACAACCACACATAAAACGCTCCGTGGTCCGCGCGGTGGCATGATTCTTTCTCGCGGCGTCGTGTCGAGTCCGCTCAAAGCGCCGGAGAAAACCATTGAAAACCTCCCGACACTCATAGATCGAATGGTGTTTCCAGGTTTTCAGGGTGGCCCGCATATGCAGCAGATTGCCGCTAAAGCAGTAGCGTTTGGCGAGGCGCTTCACCCGTCGTTCAAAACATACGCAGAAAACATTGTGAAAAATGCAAAAGCGATGGAAGGCGTTTTTCTCAATAACAACATTCGACTGTTGACTGGCGGTACCAGCAATCACTTACTCCTTGCAGACGTATGGGGCTCACTCTCGCTTGGCGGTAAGGATGCAGAAGATGTGCTCAATGACGTCGGCGTTACGCTCAATAAAAACTCTATCGCAGACGATACTCGAAAACCATTTGATCCGTCGGGCATTCGCTTTGGGACGCCTGCCATCACCACACGCGGATTCACCGAGACCAACTGCGAGCGCGTTGCAGAACTGATGATTGAAGTATTAAAAAACAAAGACGATGTAGCTTTAAAAGCGCGAGTCAAAGAAGAGATAGGGCATATGGCCACGTCGCACCCTGTCCCCGATTCATTTATCTAAACTTGCACGAGCTTCTCGCTGGGCGTACTATAGCCTGATGAGTTTGGCTGAAGCTCGCAAGCCAGGAATTCGACAAAAAAGATGGAATGCTCGCGCCTCAGCAGAGGAAGAAAAAAAGAAACCCAAAAAAAAGACGCAGTGGGAGCTTGCGCCGTATCGATACGGCCATGCGTGCGCCAGCTGTAAAGGTGCACGACAAAATCCGAGCGCGCCATATGTGACCAAACAGTTTGGAGCTGCAAAAATATGTTCGCTTTGCTTTCATCACCCGATACAGCCTGCGGCACCCCATAATCCGTTTGCGTAAGGTCAATTTGCTATACTGCCCTCATGATCCATGCGGAACTCCTCGAAGCAGTACGCACGGCAGTGAGCGTTCTCGGCGCTGATCCAGCACGAGTCGTACTTGAGCATCCTGCCGACCTTTCACACGGCGATTTTTCAACGAATGCAGCACTCCAAATAGCTAAGGAGCTAAAGACGTCGCCTAGGGCGGCGGCCGATCTATTGGTCGCAGAAATCGTAAAAGTACAGCCTGCCTCGGTGGAGCGTATTGATATCGCGGGGCCCGGCTTCATTAACTTTTATCTTACTCGAGATACATTTGCTCGCATGACTACCGACATTGCGGCGATTGGTTCAGAGTGGGGGAAAAACGCACTCTTCTCCGGTAAAAAGATTATGGTCGAGTACTCGCAGCCAAATCCGTTCAAAGTGTTTCATATCGGACACCTCATGTCGACGGTTGTTGGCGAGTCGATATCGCGTCTTGTTGAAAATGCGGGTGCGACGATTCATCGTGCGAACTATCAAGGGGACATAGGACTTCACATTGCAAAAGCTATTTGGGGCGTCCAGAAAACGGGGAAGGACCCACACGATGTGCATGCGTTAGGCGAGGCGTATGTATTCGGTGCGACTGCCTATGAGGACGATGCAGACGCAAAAAAAGAAATCGATGAGCTTAATTTAAAGCTGTATGCCAAAGATCCAGAATACCAGCTCATCTATGACGCTGGTCGCGCAGCATCACTCGCCAAGTTTGAAGAAATCTATACAATACTCGGCACAAAGTTCGATTCATATTTTTTTGAAAGTGCGGTGGCACAGAGTGCTATTGATACCGTGAAGGATGCACTCGCCAAGGGGATTTTTGAAAAAAGTGACGGTGCCATAGTCTACAAAGGTGAGAAAGTTGGCCTTCATACCCGAGTTTTTATTTCAGGAAAAGGCGCACCTATGTATGAAGCGAAGGAGCTCGCTCTCGTACAAGCGAAGCGAGAGATCTTTCCATATGATTTAAACATCACGACGATCGCCGTCGAACAAGATCAATATTTTAAAGTCGTTGAAGCGGCGCTTGTTGAGGTGTGGCCAGAACTTGCAGGTAAATACACGCACGTCGCATTCGGTATGATGCTTCTTCCCACAGGTAAGATGGCCTCGAGAAAGGGGACTGTCATCACTGGTGAATCGCTCATTGAAGGGATGCGACGAGAAGCACTTAAAAAAATGGCAGATCGCAACTTGGGCGACGATAAAGAAAAAATTGCAGATGAAGTTGCGGTCGCCGCGATTAAGTTTTCGATACTGAAGCAGGGGACAGGAAAAAATATTATTTTCGATCCCGCCGCTGCACTCTCTTTTGAAGGAGACTCAGGCCCGTATCTCCAATATGCATATACACGCGCGATATCAGTGCTCGCGAAAGCAAAGAGCGAAAAAATTCAGGCGTCGGGCGCTATGGCGCCC
>JBBTWN010000012.1:0-38104 GCA_038062735.1 Patescibacteria group bacterium | reverse complement strand
CCCGAGCCGGTGACGCTCGAGCGCATTTTGTATCGTTTTCCCGAGGTAGTTGAACACGCAACCACTGAAAACGAACCACACTACATCACGACATTTCTTGTTGAAATCGCAGGGCTGTTTAACAGTTGGTACGCATCTGAAAAAATCGTCGACTCAGTCGACCCGCACTCGCCATACAAAGTGGCGCTGACCGAGGCGTTCGCACACACCATGAAAAACGGTCTCTGGCTCCTCGGCATCAATACACTGGAGAAGATGTAGTTTTGGTCGGCGCTTGCTCGGGTCAGCCACCTCCACTCCCTGCACAGCGACTACGTTACGGTGTCTAACCCATCGCGTCGCCGACCAGCTGACTTTGTGATATGCTTAAAAAATGGCTGAAGATAAAGGCCAGAAAAAAACTGATACCGCGCTCCGAGAGGAAGAGGTACTGAAATTCTGGAAAGACAATTTAATTTTCGAAAAATCGCTCGATAAACCTGCACCAAACGGCGAGTTTGTGTTTTATGACGGTCCTCCTTTTGCGACTGGTCTTCCACACCACGGACATCTTTTAGGCTCAACGTCTAAAGACTTGTTTGGGCGGTACCGCACGATGCGCGGGTATCATGTACGCCGGCGCTGGGGATGGGACACGCACGGGCTCCCGATTGAGTCATTGGTAGAAAAGAAATTAGGACTCAAAAATAAAAAAGAAATTCTTGCGCTTGGCATTGAAAAATTTAATGAGGAGGCACGCTCGCTCGTTCTTGAATACGTGAGTGAGTGGAAGCGGTACATAGAACGTCTTGGCCGATGGGTTGATTTTGATAACTCGTACAAAACATTTGATGCCTCGTACACTGAGAGCGTATGGTGGGCACTCAAAGAAATACACAAGAAAGGAAATTTGTATGAAGGCAAGAAAGTGCTCATGTATTGTCCACGCGACGAGACCGTTCTCGCAAAAGCAGAAATTGCGATGGACAACACATACAAAGACATTACTGAGGAGGCGGTGTATGTAAAGTTTCGCCTTCGCTCGCCAGAGATGCTTAACATACAAACGCCGGCATTTTTTGTCGCATGGACGACGACCCCGTGGACTCTGCCGGGTAATGTCGCCCTCGCCGTGGGGCCCGACATCGAGTATGTCTATATTCGCCAGAATGACGAAACTCTTATCGTTGCAAAAGAGCGCGCAGCCGCACTCGGCCTTGCGAGTGAGAGTACTCAAAGTATCAAGGGTTCACTACTCGTGGGGCAGCAGTATGAACCACTGTACGAGGTAGAAAAAGTAAAAGCGCACGAGGGTAAAAAATGGCAGGTTTTGTCTGCAGATTTTGTAACAACGACTGACGGATCGGGCATTGTGCACACCGCAGTCATGTATGGTGAAGACGACTATGCGCTTGGACTCAAAGAAGGGCTCCCCATGGTACCCATCTTGAATGCAAACGCGACGTATAACACAGATGCACCAGAATTTATTCGCGGTGAGTATATAAAGAAGGCAGAAGTAAAAATAAAAGCTGATTTAGAATCACGAGGACTCTTGCTAAAAAAAGAATCCTATACGCACAGTTACCCACACTGCCATCGTTGTGGCACGGCACTTATTTACAACGCTGTGTCCAGTTGGTTTATCAACGTGCAAGGCATCAAAGAAAAACTTATCGCCGAGAACGAGAAAGTGGCGTGGGTGCCAGACCATTTGAAGCACGGCCGCTTTCAAAAAATAGTTGAAGGTGCGCCAGACTGGACCATTAGTCGAAACCGTTTTTGGGCGAGCCCCCTTCCGATATGG
Organism: Patescibacteria group bacterium; assembly: GCA_038062735.1. Lineage (GTDB taxonomy): Bacteria > Patescibacteriota > Minisyncoccia > Phycocordibacterales > Phycocordibacteraceae > Phycocordibacter. Next base: position 36,318 of record JBBTWN010000012.1, on the reverse strand, counting down.
AAAGATGTGGAAGGGCGAGTTACCGTAGTTGGCTCTTTGGACGAGCTCAAGTCGCTCACCAAAAAGTCAGGTAACAAATATTTTGTCATGCGCCACGGCGAAGCAGAGAATAACAAGCTCGGCATCACTAATTCGACTAATGTTCACCCCATGTCGCTCACTGAGAAGGGACGAGAGCAAGTTTTAAGCGCTGAAGTTAAAAAGCTCGGTATCACTAAAATTATTTGCTCGCCAATTATTCGTACAAAAGAGACGGCTGAACTCGTCGCTGACATTATTGGGTATCCCAAGGATGCTATTGAATATGACGAGCGGCTTCGCGAAGCAGGTTTTGGTGAGTACGATGGTAGGACGGTCGAAGACTTTGTCCGCTGGGTTGCAACGAAGCGCGAGTGGCTCACCAGTGCCCCGCCTGGCGGAGAAACGCTCCACGATATTAAGCGACGTATGGGTGACGCGCTGTATGCAATAGAACAAAAGTACAAAAACGAGACGATACTTATTGTGAGCCACGACAAGCCGCTCACCATGATGTTTGCGGCGGCACAATCGCTCGACGACGCGCATCTCGATGGGCCATCATTAGGAGCGGGCATGCTCATTAAAAACGCCGAGGTGCGCGAGCTCCCGTTTGTCCCAGTCCCGCATAATCGCGCGTATGATCTCGACTACCACCTGCCGTACATAGATGAAATTGCACTTGAAAAAGACGGCGTAGCACTTACCCGCGTTCCAGAAGTCATCGACAGTTGGGTCGAAGCTGGGTCTATGCCGTTTGCTGAGTATCACTATCCGTTTGAAAATAAAGAACAGTTTGAGCACCGCACACCGGGCGATTTCATTTCAGAGTACATTGCACAAACACGGACCTGGTTCTATTACCTACACGTACTTGGCGTGATGTTGTTTGACCATCGTGCGTTCACCAACGTGGTGACCACGGGTACCATCCTCGCGGGGGACGGCGAGAAGATGAGCAAGTCAAAAAAGAATTACACCGATCCGTCGGCGCTTATGGATGTCTATGGTTCTGACGCGCTTCGCTACTATCTCATGTCGTCGGTCGTGATGCAGGCAGAAGATTTTAACTTCAAAGATGATGATCTGCGCGATGTACATAATAAAGTCATTAACATTTTGAGAAATACACTCTCGTTCTATAATCTCTACAAATCAGAGCGCCTTGCACAAAATGCAGAATCGACGCACGTTTTGGATCAATGGATATTGTCTCGTCTCAATCAGCTCATTGCTGAGTCGACGACAGCGTTTGATGCTTTTGATACGGTGCGTGCGACGAGGCCGATGAAACAATTTGTTGATGATTTTTCAACGTGGTACGTGCGTCGCTCACGCGATCGAGTAAAAAGCGATGACGTTGCTGACAAACAGGCGGCACTTAACACGATGTACACTGTGTTTTCTCATTTAAGTAGAATTATCGCTCCCGTTATGCCATTTATTGCTGACGAGATACATCAGGCGATACGAAGCGATACAGATCCTATCTCTGTGCATCTCTCAGATTGGCCAGAACCGTCCGCAGTGCACGAAGAGCTGTTGAAGGATATGACAGAAGTGCGGCGCGTAGTGACACTTGCGCTTGAAGCAAGACAAAAGGCAAATATAAAAGTGCGTCAACCGCTAGGAAGTTTGAAAATTAATGCACCGGTACTAAACAATAAACAAAACTTACTTGCCCTCATTGCCGACGAAGTGAATGTAAAGAACGTTGTGGTGGACGATGGCATTGAAACGATAGTGCTCGATACGACGATAACAGACGAACTCCGCGAGGAGGGAGAGCTTCGCGACCTTATCCGCGAAGTGCAAGAACTTAGAAAAACTGCGGGCCTCAACCCTCACGACAAAGCTCTGTTATCTGTCCCTGCAGATAGAATGGCCTTCGTAGAAAAACACTGGAACGCCCTCGCCAAAACCACAGGTCTCGCCGCCAAAGAGCCTGGAGAAACCCTTTCTATACGGCTCAACTAAGGCACAAAACATCTATTGACAAACTCTTATATTGGGAGTACTATTCCTGACATGACAGACATTGCGTATGTACGTGGACTAACAAGTGGGCCACGCCCAGGATTGACCGCTGCTAAAAAGGCACTAATGGATCGAGTCCGTGGTCTAGACCCCGAAACTTCAAACTTCCTTAAGAATAAGGAAAAGTTGGGTAACACAGAAAGCGCGTGGTTTATGGCAGCAGTTCTGGTGGCTATTGGTGCGGTTGCACTTGGAGCATTAGCACAATCACCCCTTCTATTTACAGTACTTGCTGTAGCGGCAGCATATTCGTACAGTCGATCGAATGAAGCATTTAATCAGAGTATGTACATAACTCGCGAGCACAATGACTGGCGCAACCGTCAGCGTGCTCAGCGCAAAAAAAAGTAATGAGGATGAGTCAACCCCACCTCGGTGGGGTTTTTTGTTTGTATGATGTATAGGTGAAAATATAGGACGCGGTGTCAGGGCCAAGAGAGTAACTTGCAATACAGAAAAAATAGGGGTACTTTGTTTGTATGTCTATAACACGTGAGGCATTGCTTAATGTGCCACTTACAAAAATTGAAAAGCAATTAAGTAAAATTAAACCCGGGGAAACACTCGCTAAGCTGGTCATCATAAATGGGCGCGGAGGAAATTCGCCCCGAAGAGAAGATTATAAAAACGTTCTTGTCATTGATTCAAAACCGAGAAAGGGAGAGCTGGGTTGGGAGCTTGAGTTACGAAGCCCGGGAACTGGAAAGGGGCATACATGGAGCGTATACCGCGATGAAATAACAACTATTCGTCCTACCGTTGGGACACGGCTCGCTCGTGCATTCAATGCCCTGAAGTAGGTGGTCTGGGGGTTATAGTTAGAAGGTGAAAAAGGAGGTGACGACGCTGGCGATGGTGGTAGGGCGGCATGCCTCTGGTGAGGGCAGTTCGCGCGTGGTTTTGTATACAGAAGAGCTCGGACGGATAACAGCGTTTGCACGAAGCGGGCGAGAAGAGCGGAGTAAATTACGACCCCACCTTGTCGTCGGCGCGCGCGGCTCGTATGATCTTGTAAAAGGAAAAAGCGAATGGCGAGTCACGGGTGCGGTGCACACCGAGAATATTTTTTATTCGTGTCAGGAGGATGATGCACGCACATCTGCCGCCCGCACCTTTACACTGCTGCGGAGTCTCGTACATGGCGAGGGGAAAGATGAACGTCTGTTTACTGCCCTTCATGAATACTGTGTTGCGCTTCCAACTCTCACGGGAGATTCAGTGCGCATCGCAGAGTATGTGGTCGCCCTCAATATTCTCGCAGCATTAGGCTACGTGGAAGAAGAACCCGTCACGGATTTAATAGATGCGCGCTATACTGCAGCACTTTTAAAGAACGCCGCGGACAAACGACGCGCGCTCATTCGCGCGATTAATGAAGGGATCGCAGCCTCACAACTGGTATCATAGGGTGATGGACGAGCATGCGCTGAACGAGCTTGATAAGAAACTCACCGATCGGGGCGCCGAGGGTGAGCGTGTAACACGGCACCCATTGTATGTGGAAGGGACGAAAGGCAGAGTTGACTGGGGAAGTGCCGAAACAGCAGCTTCCACTTCTTTTTTAGGCAGGATGACCCCGATAGAGTTTATTTTTGCAGGAGCCATTATTTTTTTCATTGGCGCACTCGCCGTGGCGAGTCTCCTCTTTTTTTCTGGTTCAAACACCGTGTCGACAAAAAATGTGCTGCTTGAGGTGTCGGGCCCGACAGAAATTCGTGCTGGTGACTCAGTGACTCTGACCGTCGTGGTCACTAACCAAAACTCTGTACCGATGGAGCTCGCGGATCTCTTGATCGAGTTTCCGACGGGTACACGCAGTGAGACTGATGTATCGGTTGACCTTCCGCGCATTCGTGAGTCCTTGGGCACTATCCAACCCGGCGAAACCATCAATCGCACCATAAAAGCAGTTCTTTTTGGACGCGCACAGACGATCGCCGCTACCAAAGTCACCGTCGAGTACCGTGTTCCCTCATCAAACGCCGTGTTCTATTCTGAGTCAGAGTACGCGGCGACCATTACGCAGTCTCCCGCACAAATTACCGTCAAATCATTAACTGAGGTGGTGAGCGGTCAAGAAACCGAAATTGAAGTGACGGTCGCGTCAAACGCGAGCGAAAACCTGACCGGCATGCTCCTCGTCGTCGACTATCCCCCCGGCTTCACTTTCAGTGATGCCGACCCTAAGCCGGTGTCTGGCACTGCAGTGTTTAATCTCGGTGACATAGAAACAAAAGGAAAGCGTGTCGTCACAATCCGCGGTACATTTCAGGGCGAGGATGGCGATGACCGCGTCCTCCACTTTACGGCCGGCACTAAGAAAAAAGACGGTGAACTTGCAATCGCTGCACCGCTTGCCGCAGAAGATGTCGATCTCACGGTTCGAAAACCGTTCGTTTCTGCGGACATCGCAGTAAATGGCGCAGTTGTGTCAGAAGTAGTTATTACGCGAGGCGTAGTGACGAAAGCAGAAGTGCGCTGGACCAATAACCTCCCGATCGACGTGCATGACGTTGAAATAACACTGACATTAAATGGTGCAATTCTCGATAGAAACAAAATACGTGCCGAGCGAGGATTTTATCGTTCGACTGACACCTCCATTCTGTTTACGAAAGATACAGACCCGCGTTTAGCGACCGTGGGGCCTGGCGAGAGCGGAGTGTCAGAGTTTGAGTTTGCAGCACTTCCGCCGGGGACAGGCACCTACAAAAATCCACAAATCGATGTTAAGGCATCCGTTCGGGCGCGTCGACTCACCGAAGATCGAGTTCCGGAAGAGGTGACCTCGTCAGCGTCTCTCGTTGCTACTATCGCCACCGATGTGGCACTTTCAGCAAACGTATCGCGCACCGGATTATTCACCGTCTCAGGACCCATGCCGCCAAAAGTCGATACACGCACCGATTACATCATCGTCTGGACGGTGACGAACTCGGCGAACGCAATCACGAACGTTGTAGTAACGGGAGTACTGCCGCTCTATGTGACGTGGGCGGATCAAAAAACGGGCACCATCGAGTACAATCCGATAGGAAGAACGGTGACGTGGAATATCGGTGACATGACGGCAGGAGAAACGCGCACGGAGTCATTTGTTGTTGGTGTTACGCCAAGCCTCGAGCACGTACGATTAACACCAGCGATTATCGGTTCGCAGCGCATCACTGCGTTTGATCGGTTTGTGCTCGAACAGTTAGAGCGCACCGCGCCAGAAATTACCACATCAACTGGGTTTGGTCCCATACAGGGGACCGTGGTACCGTAGGCTCACATGGCAGAAGACGGATTAATGGAAAAGATAGTCTCTCTCGCCAAGCGCCGAGGGTTCATATACCAGGGCTCAGAAATTTATGGTGGGCTCGCTGGCACTTGGGATTATGGACCTTTGGGGCTTGCACTTAAAAAGAATATTGAAACGCTCTGGTGGCGAATGTTTGTTGATGGCCGCGATGACATGTACGGCATAGATTCTGCGATTCTCATGAACCCAAAAGTGTGGGAGGCGTCTGGGCATGTTGGAGGATTTTCAGATCCTCTGGTTGAGTGTAAAAAGTGTCATTCCCGTTTTCGCGCCGACCAAATTGGGTGGACTGAGTCAAACAATCAGATGGCAGGTATTGCATGTTCAGTCTGTGGTAGTTCCGATTGGACTGAAGTCAAACGATTCAACATGATGTTTAGAACGTCAGTTGGATCTGTTGATGGCACAGATACAACAGTTTATTTGCGGCCAGAAACAGCGCAGGGCATGTTTGTAAACTTTAAGAACATTATTGATTCCTTCCATCCGAGGCTCCCGTTCGGTATCGCGCAGATTGGGCGCAACTTTCGTAATGAAATCGCACCTCGTGATTTTATTTTTCGTGTTCGCGAACTCGAGATTATGGAGTTTGAATATTTCATCGAGGAAAAAATGTGGCAAGATCAGTTTGAATACTGGCGCAAACAAATGCATGCGTGGTTTGCGGCACTCGGATTTAGTGCAGACGACATCCGTGAAGAAGAGATAGGGGACGGCGACCGCGCACACTATTCAAAGCGCACCATCGACTTTCATTTTAAATATCCGCATAAGTTTGATGAGATTGGCGGTTTAGCATATCGCACAGATTTTGATTTAAAAAACCACATTGAAAAGTCAGGAGAAGACTTGCGGTATCTCGATCCAGTTACAAATGAAAAATTTGTTCCACACGTTCTTGAACCAACATTCGGGCTCGGTCGTCATGTGCTCGCGGCGATGGTTAAGGCTTTTACAGAGGATGAGATGGGCGGAGAGTCTCGCATTGTGATGAAATTACCACCTCATTTAGCTCCCATAAAAGCTGCTGTGTCTCCACTTCTTAAGAACAAACCAGAACTTGTGGACAAGGCCCGCGAGGTGTACACGGCGCTTAAAAAAGAGGTACCGCAGATTATGTGGGATGACAATGGAAATATAGGAAAGCGGTATAGGCGACAAGACGAAATTGGAACTCCGTTTTGTATCACTATCGACTTTGATACGCTCGGCGAAAATCCAGAGCTGGCTGACACGGTCACGCTGCGCTACAGAGATACGGGCGAGCAGGAGAGGCTTTCAATTACCGACGCAATTAAAAAGGTATCTGAGTCTGTAAAATTTATAGGTTAAAACATCACTCGTATGACAGATGGTCCCTATAGTGATATTGAAGAACATCGAGCGCGATGGCGTGGGTGGCGACTTTTACGTGCAGGAGTGGCGGCCGAACGGACTACCATCCGAGCACATTCGTCTGCAAATGACGAATATCATACGCTGCCAATCAGTCAGGTTAGGGAAAATTTATTCAATCGTATCACTGGCTCACTCGATACGCTGGCAGAGAAACGCAACCGTATTACAGCAGAAGGCCCTATCATTAATGCGCGATTTCGCCCGCGCACACCACCACCCGTCGAGCTTTTTCGATACAGTCGCGGATAGCTCGCGTCAAGGAGGCGACGATGTTACCATGGAGTAATGGATAAAGGCACGATTTCTGTATCTATCACCCCCGGCACGATACTCGTCGCCATCGGTCTTGCGGTTTTGGCTTGGCTTTTATATGTGTTGCGTGATCTCGTGTTGGTTGTCTTAACTGGGATTGTTTTGGCATCGGCGGTTGAGCCGGGCGTCCAGTACTTTATGCGGTACCGCGCCCCGCGCGTCTTAGGTGTGGCACTGGTGTATATGATCGCATTTGCGATTTTATTTGGGATGGCATATTTCTTCTTTCCGCCACTTTTGAAAGAAAGCCAGAGTTTTGCTTCGTCTCTCCCCGAGTATCTGAACACGCTTGAAATAGCAGGCTTTTCCACTACTGACATACTGGCGGGCGCCAAAGAGGCTGTCGTTTTTCCATCAATTTCAGACACCATTTCACAACTGCAAACCCTGTTCACCGCGACGGGATCAGGTGCATTTCGTGCGCTGTCAGGAATATTTGGGGGCGTCGCATCGTTCGTGCTCGTTGTCGTTCTCTCATTCTATTTTGCAGCAGAAGAAACGGGAGTTGATGATTTTATTAGGGTGGTGACACCAGTTAAATATCAAAGCTATGCGCTCGATCTGTGGCGAAGGAGCCACGTAAAAATTGGCCTGTGGATGCAGGGGCAGCTCCTCTTATCCCTCATCATGGGCGTTATGGCGTACTTGTGGCTCACGATTCTTGGCGTACCGTACGCGATGGTCTTGGCACTCGTCGTGGCGTTCGCCGAGCTCATTCCATTTTTTGGTCCGATTTTGTCGGGAGTCGCTGCGACTGCAATTGCATTTAGTTCTGTCGATCCGCGCACCGCGCTTTTCGTTGCTGGTGGCTTTGTTGTGCTGCACCAGCTCGAATCAAATCTTATCTATCCGTTGGTTATTAAAAAGGTGGTGGGTGTGCCGCCGCTGTTGGTGATTCTCGCACTTATTGCGGGCGCACAAATTGCCGGATTCCTCGGCATTTTACTCTCGGTGCCTATCGCCGCAGCGCTCCAAGAGCTCGTTTCTGACATTATGAAAAGTAAAGAGCGCGAGACCGGGGACGCCGCCTGAGCCATGGGGAAGTACTTTGTCACGACGCCCATATTTTATCCTAATGCGCGTCCGCACTTAGGAAATGTCTATCCGACCGTGCTCGCGGATGTACTCGCACGTTACCACCGGCTCATGGGCGACGAGACATACTTTTTAACCGGCACTGATGAGAACACACAAAAGATGGTTGACGCTGCACTAAAGACTGGTGCAAGGCCAAAAGACTTTTTGGACGAGACTGTCGAGCATTTTAAAAAGACGTTCGACACTCTTGAAATTTCGTACGATCAATTTATTCGTACGACAGACCAACAGCTGCACTGGCCGGGTGCAATAAAAATGTGGAACGCACTCGTCGCCTCTGGCGATATTTATAAAAAAGAGTACGAAGGACTCTACTGCGTTGGGCACGAGGCGTTTATTACCGAGAAAGATCTAGTAGATGGTAAGTGCCCCGACCACGGGACAGCGCCAGAGCATCTCGCAGAAGAAAATTATTTTTTCAAACTTTCTAAGTACGGCGAGCACATTAAACAAGCGATTCAGAGTGGCGTGTTTCAGATAAAACCAGAAGAGAGGAAAAATGAAATTCTATCTTTGATTGATTCAGGACTTGAGGATGTCAGTTTTTCTCGACCCAAGCGCGATGACTGGCCACCCGAACTCGGAGTCCCGGTACCCAATGATCCCTCACAGGTGATGTATGTATGGTGCGATGCCCTGGTTAACTACGCCTCCGCCGTTGGATATGGGCGTGACGATGCACTATTTGAAGCCTGGTGGCCAGCAGATGTGCATGTCTTGGGTAAGGATATTCTCCGTTTTCATGCAGCGCTCTGGCCTGCGATGCTCATTTCTGCCGGTGTCCCACTCCCAAAGACGCTCTTGGTGCACGGCCTTATTTTGTCGGGAGGCAAGAAGATGAGTAAGTCATTGGGTAACGTCATCGACCCCGTCAGTCTTATGGACGAGTATGGGGTAGATGCAGTCCGCTACTATCTCACGCGACACATATCACCGTTCAACGATGGTGATATGACGGTGGAGAGTTTTAAGGATGCGTATAATGGGAGTCTCGCGAATGGTTTAGGAAATTTGGTTGCTCGCATTATGAAACTCGCGGAGGACAATCTGACAGCACCCATCATGCGACCGGAGCCGGCAGTATTTCCTCAGGAACTTACAGAGACGATTGAAGCATTTGAGTGTAACCGCGCGATGGATTATATCTGGACTCGTATTCAACAGCTTGATGCGCGTATCACCGGTGAAGAGCCGTTTAAGCTCGTCAAGACTGACCTTGAGGCGGGAAAGAAGTTAATCAGTGAGCTCGCGGTAGAGCTCTATTGGATCGCTCGATTTTTAAATCCATTTATGCCAGCGACGAGCGAGCGTATCAAGCAGACTATCCTCGCAAACAAAAAACCAGAATCTCTCTTTAAGCGCATCGATTAACGCAACCATTCTAGTATTTGCAAAATGCTAGAATGGGTTTGGATCTTGTACGAATTGAGATGCATGGTAAAATCTTCCTATGTTTGAGGTTGGAAGAGAGGCTCGCTTGGATAAAATCCGTATAAACACTGTGGATGGAGAAATGGATTTGCATCCAAAAGATCGAATCGTTCTTGACACTGGTCGCACCCCATCGCGAACTGGCGCAACTGTTCTTAGGCTTGAGCGCATCACCCGTCCAACCTCACAGAGGCGCGGCGATACACGCAGGTTTTCAGCAGATGTTGTAACCTATGTTATTGACGGTAGGACAGAACCGTTGAGGGCTGATGCAGATCTGTTGAGTTTTTTCCTGAGACGCCGCTACAATGGATCTTAAATATTTTGATGTACATTCGCACGTGTCTTTCAAAGACTATGACGCCGATCGTGGCGCGGTGATTCAGCGCATGCGCGAGCAAAGAGTGGGGACGATCACGGTGGGCGTTGATTATGAAACGAGCGTTGAGGCGGTCGCTTTTGCAAACCAACACGATGGTTTTTATGCGACTATTGGACTCCACCCAACAGACACGACGATCGAGTCGTTTGATAGTGAAAAGTTTTCTTCACTTGCTGCACAGCCAAAGGTTGTTGGCGTCGGTGAGTGTGGGCTCGACTATTTCAGGATGGAAGGCGATTTTGAAACTGAAAAGAAAAGACAAGTCGGGGATTTTGAAAAGCAAATCGCGTTTGCACTCGAACATGACCTGCCGCTCATGCTGCACTGCAGACCGACAAAGGGGAGTATGGATGCTTATATAGATGTACTTGAGCTTCTTCGAGGCAAAGGGGCACGGGGGAATGTGCATTTTTTTGTTGGCGACACTGGTATCGCTCGACAATTTTATGATCTCGGATTTACGACATCGTTCACGGGTGTTCTCACGTTTACTCACGACTATGACGAAGTGGTGCGTATGGCTCCGCTCGACATGTTGCTTACTGAGACAGACTCGCCGTATGTGGCTCCCGTGCCGCACCGTGGCGAGAGAAACGAACCGAGTAATGTCCTTCATGTCGTCTCGGCGATTGCCCGCATCCGCGGGGCTGACGAGGAGCATATTAGGGCACAGATTTTAGAAAACACGAAGCGGGTCTTTGCTATTTAAAGAGCCCGTGGTATCATCTCCTGACATGGCAAAGAAAGCTGAAAAAGCTATAGAAGAGGCCACCGTTCTAGGCGGCATGATGGACGTCGGCGACGCCGAGCGAACGGGTATCTATGAGGTAGGCTACCACCTTCTTTCGTCTCTCTCGGATGCAGAGGTGATTGAAGCCGTCAAGGACCTCACGAGTCTTTTGAAGGGGAAAGGTGCAACATTTATCGGTGAGAAACTTCCTGAGCGCATAGATCTTGCATACACGATAGAGAAAAAGATCGATGGTCGTTTGCTTTCGTTTAACCAGGCCTATTTTGGTTGGGTAGCGTTTGAAATTAATTCGTCAGAGCTTGGAAGCATAAAAACCTACCTTGATACCACGACCCACTTTCTTCGCTATCTCCTTATTTCTACAAACAAGGCCGAGGTGACCGCGTCAATGGAGGGTATGAAAATCCGGGTGGCTACAGCACAAGCATCAACGGCAGCTATTGCAGCACCAAAACGCGCTGAAGAAGAGAGCGGTGAAGTATCAACCGTTGCACTCGACGCTGCACTTAAAGATATGGAATCTGAGGATGCTAAAAAGCCCGAATAACTATGTATTTGAATAAAGCGATTATTGCAGGAAACTTGACTCGTGACCCAGAATTGAAGGCGCTTCCATCGGGCAGCCAAGTCGCCTCGTTTGGTGTGGCTACAAACAGCGTGTGGAAGGACAAGAATGGAGAGAAAAAAGAACAAACCGAGTTTCATAACATCGTCGTCTTTGGTCGCCAAGCTGAAACATGCGGCCAGTATTTAAAGAAGGGTCAGCAAGTTTTAGTTGAAGGCCGCATTCAAACGCGAAACTGGGACAAGGACGGCGTCAAACAGTACCGCACAGAAATCGTCGCTGATCGCGTACAGTTTGGTGCAAAGACTGGCGGTGGTGCCGCGGGCGGGTCGTTCCAGGGTTCTAACAGTCCACACGCGAGCGCAAAGGGAGGAAAAGACGACGTTGACTACCCAGAAGAGCAGATAAGCCCAGACGACATTCCTTTTTAATTTTTGTAAAACTTCTTATGCAAACCAAAAAAACAGTTCCACTCCACGTTTCGTACAAAGACGCCAAATACCTTGCTGAGTTTATGACCCCGCACTCGCGCATCGTGGGTAAGCGCCGTTCAGCCGTCCCTGCAAAGCACCAACGCCAGGTCGCCACAGCCCTCAAGCGCGCGCGCTTTATGGCGCTTCTCCCCTACGTCACGCATTAAACTATATGTCAGTGGAGTCAGGTTCGTGGCGCACTGCTCGCGAATTTGCCACCGTGCTTTCTGAGGCATCTGTCGCAGCCAAGGTTGTCAGTCATATGAAAATGATTGGATACGCAGCCGATCCCTTGTATAAGACAGGATTTTTAAATAGAAACTACCCTTTTAGAATTCGAAAGGGCACTCTTATGCCCGAGTACCCAGTTGCGGCACAGCTTGATGCTGCGGGGTACGCTATTCGGTTCCACTGCAAAGACAAACCATTGATGCAAGAGCAATGGCAGTTAGAAGTACAAAAACGTATCAAAAACGGATCAGGCAAGTGACACAAAGCTTGACCCGCGTATTCACGGGAAGTACCATCAAATATTATGAGTGAAAAAGCGCCGACATGGCGGACGAGGGGTGCGTGGGCAGGCGAGGTGTCGCGCGCCTCAGTCGATGTGGGGATAATCCCGCAGGGAAAAAACACGCCAGGATATAACGCTGGCTACATTGCGCGCGCTGGATATCTACGACCGGCCCTTGAAGAGAAGTTTCCTGGCGGGACAAGACGGGTTAAGGGAAAACTTGAGTACGACGCGCGCATACAGATCGAGGCGGCGGACAACGCAGTAAACTTTTTTGCAAAAAACCATGCTGATGCTCAGCGTGCAGCGTGGCTTGCACGCGCACAAGAGCGGATTTTAATAGTGCCGAGTAAGGTGTAATATGGGTGTATGACAGAGCGACGAACTGCGCATATCATTGATGATCGACCCAGAAGTGCGCGGGGTGAAATTATTGTCGACGCGTATGCGCGAGCAAAAGATGCTGATATGGTTGGCATGAATGGGTTACCCAGAGGTGATAGTGATTCATTTACTGATGCCGAGATTGTAATTGCAAATCGCATTGGTATGCCACCAAAAAGAGATGGAAATACTTAAAAAATTATTCTCTCCCCGTTATCGTGAACTGGTACGACTCAGCGAGGAGCGCCGCATCCGAAACATGGTACGCGGAAAGGATCTTTCAAAGCCGGTACATGTGATAACCAAAAGGTGGAAGTATCTCGCTGTTAACGTTGTCGCGCAGGATGGAAAAAATCTTGAAATCAAGGGAAGAGAGGGCGGTTCATTCGTGTATCGATCGACAGCGCACGTCGACAAAACAACGGGCATCGTGCACCCCGACATGCGTGCTTTTATCATTGGTAGCACCAGTAAAAAGGTGCCATTTAGTTCTGTCGTTCGCATTAGTTAATTAAATCTATGGATGGTATCAAATGGGTTTTTTCTCCACGATATAGACAACTCGTCAGGGCGCACGAAACTCGACGAATGAACAATTTAGTCCGTCATAAAGATTTAACGCGGCCGATTGTATTGAAAACACAACAGCATATGGCAGGTGGCGAGCTAACCTATCACGGTGTCAAAGCTAGTCGCAGAGGCAATACTCTTGAACTTACACCCGGAGCTCTGGTAACAAGTCGCGGAGTCGGCGTCGAGATGCAGGAGCAGGGGTTCCGTACTTTTCCATCGCAAGGGATGGCATTTCTTAAAGATGCAATACGCGTGCCAGTTCGAAAAATTGTTTCAGTCTCGCAGTAACTATGGCCGATACGAGACGATGGAGAACGGTAGGTGAATGGGCGCGCGAAATATCACTAGCCTCGATTGAAGCCGGTGTTATCCCATGGAAGCGCACAACGCTCGGCTATAAACCATCAGTGGTTGAGCAAATCGCACAGATGAGTGTTGAGACAGAGCCGCACGAATCACGCAAGCGCGCACATTCAACAGTGCGCGAGTACGCGCCGTCAGTGCAGTTGCGGCGTGCGCTGCGTGTCGTGCGCATGTTGGGTCAAAAACTACCCATTGATACACGTGAAGCGTGGGCCGAGAACGCCCTCAAGCGACTTGAAGATGTTCAGTAGCGTATTATAAGTGAGTGGAGACATTTGTCGCGACATGCATCCCCGGATTAGAAGCGTTCGTCGCAGAGCGGCTTAAACGTATTGGGCACGTTCGTATTGTTCGTACCGAGAGCGGGTTAGTTGAGTTTGCATCTGATGCGGGCTGGAAGCGGTTTCAAAATATCAGGTATATCAGTAATAGTTTTTTGGTACTGCGTACCGCCGAGTCGTCACGTGGAGATGACGCCGTGCGCGCCGCGCTGTCGGCGAGCTTTCCGATAACAAAAAGCATCAAAGAGATCACCGCAGGTAAGAAGACCTTTGCGGTGATCACTGTTCGCGAGAACGAAACCATACGACCCCGAGAAGCGCTGGAAGCGGAGAAGAGATTCGAACGTGTGTTTAGACTGCGTGCGGTGCCTATGGCGCCGAGTGTCGAGCTGTGGGCGCTCGTTCGCGAGAGTGGGCGATGGTACACGTGTCTTCGCTTATCGAGCGTGCGAAAAGAAAATAAAGAAAGGAACCCGGGCGAACTACGGTCAGACATAGCAAACATCATGGCACTCGCGTCGCACCCGCACTCGTCTGATGTCGTGTACGATCCTTTTTGTGGCTCAGGCGCACTTCTTTTTGAGCGTGGCTATGCCGCGCCGTATCAAAAAATGTATGCGGCCGACAATGATCCGCGTATGATAGCTCTCGCAGAAGAAAAACTTGCTCGTCTTAAAAATGTGTATGCCAAGATCGAAGAGATAGCGCATTCATCGCTCCTGAGCGGCTCCGTAAGTACCATTATCACGGACCCGCCGTGGGGCTCGTTTCAAAAAATCGACGACCCAGCGATTTTTTATGAGACCATGCTCACCGAGTTTTCTCGCGTTTTAAGGCCAGATGGGGTAGTGGTGATGCTTTGTGCTCAAAAAGATATCATCGCACAGCTACTCAAAGAGCGCTTTGCACAAACGTTTGTTCTTGAAAATCAATACGACATTTTGTACGCAGGTAAAAAGACCGCGCTCTTCATCCTTCAAAAATCTAAGACCTAAGCTTTTTCGACGCGCTCGGTGTACTCGCTGGTTTCGGTGTTCGTCTTGTTGACTCGTTAATGAGAAAGACGTACAATCGCATGAGTAATGTATGCCTAAACCAACGGCGGCACTCCAGCAGGAACTTAAGAAGGCCGGACTCACAGAAAAAGAGGCGGCGGTGTATCATACGCTCCTTGCTCTTGGTCCATCAAGGGTAGCGCATATTGCCAAGCACGCTGACCTAAAACGACCAATTACCTATGTCACCATAGAGGCACTGATGAAACGTGGTTATGTGGCATTGGTGCCAGGAGAGAAGAAGACTATGTACATGGCACTCTCACCCGAGATCATCTACGACGAAGTGCGAGATAAGTTTCAGGGTGTTGCCAAACTCTTGCCACATATGATGGCTCTCTTTGCCGAGGGGAGGAAGATTCCTAAACTACATGTACTTGAGGGTACTAAGGCAATGCTGAAGATATATCGCAATATTACACATCCTACTAACGATAAGGTACGCGACATTTGTGCCTTTGTCTCACCACATGCAGCACCAAAAGATTTTGATGCCAACTGGGGGTGGTTTTCAGAGGCACTCAACGCTCGCAAGATTACGCTCCGCGAGATCTTTACAGAGGATTCGTTGGATCACCCGTATTGGGTTGCAGTGCAGCGTTTGCCTAACCACGAGAGCAGAGTTGTCTCAGGATTTGCTCCTTTTGAAAGCGACACACTCTTGTATGATAAGAAAATCGTTCTTTTTTCATTCGAAAAGAAGTTTGTTGCCGTCATTGAGAGTGCAGACCTCTTTACTTCATTCATGAGCCTTTTTGAGGTGGCGTGGCAGTCAGGAAAGAATACCAAGTAGTTTTGGTGCATCTTTTGACACTTTCAGATCGCCCTAAGATCTGTTGATTTCTAAGGAGCTTTCGTTGTTATTGGTGCTTTTGAAATATGGAGTATGACAAGTACACAGGTGTGTCATATTCTTATGACGTTCGTGGTCGGGTCGATGCGGGCTACTTATTACTTATAAAAGTATGAAATGAAATATGGCGAGAGCATTTATTGAACGAGGGCCTGTTGTGTTCCCAGACCCAAGTAGACGTTGGCTTTACGTTGATGAATTTGTAAGGGGTTACTGTGGTTCTGGATGCGGTAATACCATGACCGATCTTAAGTATGATCCAGCCATCCAACGTTGGTTGTGCACCAAACCCGAACATCGTGAAAAAGAAAGGAAAGCGCACATCGCTGCAAAAAATGTCGGCTCGTATGTTCACTCACATGGGAAAGAATATGTGGGAGACAATAAAACGTTAGCAGATCATTATAAAGAATTTTCTAGAGATATATATAGATCTAGATAAAAGTTCATTCTCAATGCTGTTTCTTGCGACGAGCCAACCTAAGCTTTTTCGACGCGTTCGGTGTATTCGCCGGTCTCGGTGTTGACGCGGATGGTGTCGCCAGGGTTAATGAAAAGCGGAACAGAAATAACCGCGCCCGTTTCAAGTACCGCCTGTTTTGTACCGCCACTCACGGTGTTGCCCTTGATTGCTGGCGGTGCGTCTTTAATCACAAACTCCATTTTGATAGGGAGATGTACGCCCAGAAGATCATCGTTCCATGTGCGCATGTTAACCAGCATGTCCGGCTTCATAAAGGGGAGAGAATCAGCCACGACTTCTTCTTTAAGTGAAAATCGGTCGCGGGGGTTAGCGGGGTCCGTAAACCACACCTCACCCTTATTTTTGTAGATGAATTTTACTTCGCGTTCTTCAATGTCAGCTTCGTTTACTTTTTCTGCGGCATGAAATGCGATTTGGATGACCTTACCGTTCTTGAGGTTGCGGAGCTTGGTCTGGTTTGACGGTTTACCCATGTCCTTACGCATGACGTGACTCGCGACCACCTCATAGACACCGTCCTCGTAGACGATAATTTTCTTTGGGACTATCTCTGAATAGGTGAGGACTGACATAACTGCTCTATGCTTGGATGAGTATACACTATGTATGCCCAGTTTTCAAAATATGCACTGGGCTTAAATAGGGGTAGACTATAGTATGTCTCTCCTCGACACCCGCGAGCTCTCAGACGAAGAACTCCTCGCCGCCTCAATCGAATCCCCAAGCCGTTTTGAGCTTTTGATGATTCGGTATCAAAAAGAGTTCTTAAACCGCGCGACGGCGGTGGTAAAAAATCGTGATGAAGCGGAGGACGTGGTTCAGGAGACATTCGTTCGTATTTACCGTTTTGCGCCAAAATTTGACTCAGCGAACGGCACATTTCGCTCATGGTCGCTCACTATTTTGATGAACGTTGCGCGCACCAAATACCAGAAAGTAGCCAAGGAGCGGGGGCACGCCGTGGTGCTCGAAGACGAACACTACCAATCCTTAAAAGACCCAGTCGACTCGCATCAGGATTTTGTTAACAAGGATGAGGTTAAAAGTGTACTCGCCTTGGTTGATGAAGAGACTGCTCACATACTCACGCTGGCCTACATTGACGACCTCCCTTATAGAGAGATTGCCGACATGATGGATACCACCGAGGGGGCAGTAAAGGCGCGTGTCCACAGGGCGAGGGGGGCTCTGCGTGACGCATTGGCAAAACGGGGAGTATAGTACCTGAGGATATGACTATGACCACTGAAACCGACATTCGACTCCGCCGCCGTGTTATGCGGCGAGTCTACCTTACCTACTGTACAAGACAGGTTTGTAAGCCGGTACCTCGTCTTGTGGTCTTGGCGGTGCTGTTATTAGCGCTTATAGGCTCGGTATCAGTGGTTAATGTCATAGCGAATGCGCTTAACACAAGCGGCATCGCAGGCTTAATAAACTTCATTTTCTCGGCATTTCTTAATACCGACGGGTCAGTACAGCTCGTTGCAGTTCTCTCGGCCTCCATGATTGCATGGTTTGCATACGACACCGCAAAAAGATTTGATCTGGTCACCACCGCAGAACTCCCCCTATAAAAAGATACGGTATACTGGTTAGGTACGAACTAATCGCTTTTATCTATGGATCAAGATCAACAAACTCCGTCCGGTCAGGGTAATCTGAAAAAGATTTTCTTCGTCATCGTTGCACTTTTGATTATTGCAGCGGTCGTGTATTTGGTCATACGTCAAAATGAGACACCAGCGACTGACACCACTGCGACGTCAGGCAATCAGGTAACTGAAGAAGAAAGTAGAGAGATCGTGGCTATGGTCGCGAAACTGTTTGTGGTACCCGCCGGTGAAGACCCCGTTGTTGCTCGTGTAACGGACGCTGCTGCGCTTATTGCAGAACAGTTGTTCTACAAAGATATCCAAAACGGTGACTACCTGTTGATTTATCCCGCAGCAGCAAAGGCGATCATCTATAGTCCATCGAGAAACAAATTGGTGAACGTAGGACCTATCCAAGTCCCCGAAGGAGGTGCTCCAGCGAGCGGCACAACACCAACGAACTAATACAGCGCTTATTTAACTGCGTCCTTGAGTGCTTTTGCAGCACGGAACTTTGGAACGCGCATCGACGGCACCTTGATGGTCTCGCCCGTGCGAGGATTTCTACCGGTGCGAGCAGGGCGCATTTTGGTAGAGAAGATACCCAGACCAGCAACTGACATCTCGTCCCCGCCCTTGAGCGTTTTGACGATAAGATCAATGATCGCCTCGACTACCTCTTCTGCCTGGACGCGGGTTCCCCCGAGAACGTCCTGAACCTTGGCTGCTATATCTGCTTTGTTCATGAGTATTATTTAAGGTTGTAATATCTAGGACCAGTATAGGCTAAGCCGTATTTTACGCAAGGGGCATACAAATATCCGGTTTTAGCGGGCGAATTCGATGGCTCGAGACTCACGGATGACATTGATTTTGACCTCTCCTGGGTACTTCATCTCGTTCTCGACACGGAGTGCTATATTTCGCGCCATTTCGTGCGCCTCGAGGTCAGAGACTGCCTCTGGCTTAACAAAGATGCGCACCTCACGGCCCGCCTGGATGGCGTACGCCTTTTCAACGCCGGGAAAGGAGGTCGCAATGGTCTCGAGCTCAGTGAGACGTTTTATATAGTTCTCGACTGAGTCGCGACGAGCGCCGGGGCGTCCGCCTGATATCGCGTCTGCAACCTGCACAATGTATGACTCCGGTGTCTCGTAGGGGTACTCCTCGTGGTGCGCTTGCATCGCGAGGATGATTCGTTTGTCGACATTAAACTTTTCAAGAATGCGACGTCCAATTTCAACATGCGTGCCTTGGATCGCGTGGTCGACTGCCTTACCGATGTCATGAAAGAGAGCGCCCGCTTTTGCTACTTTAGCGTCAGCGCCAATTTCAGCGGCCATCATTCCGGCGATGTGCGCCATTTCAACAGAGTGGTACAGTACGTTTTGTCCGTATGAGGTGCGGAAGTGGAGACGTCCTAAAATCGCCATCAATTTTGGATCGTAGCCAGTGAGTCCAAGTTCGTACGCTGCCTGTTCTGCCTTCTCCTTCATGATGCGAGTAAGGTCGTTCTTTGATTTTTCAACTACTTCTTCGATTTTTGCTGGCTGGATGCGCTGGTCGATAATCAGTGTTTCAAGTGCGACTCGTGCAATTTGACGACGAATGGGATCAAAACACGAAATAACAATCATGCCCGGTTGTTCATCCAAAAGTACGTCGACACCTGTCGCGCGCTCAAAGGCTCGGATATTTCTTCCTTCACGGCCAATGATCTTTCCTTTGATGTCGTCTGAAGGGAGGGGGACGTTCGTGGTCAGAATATCGGTCTGTACCGCGTTACCCAGGCGGTGAATAGACGTTGCAAGAATGTCGCGTGCTTTTGATTCAAGGCGCTCACGACCATCAATCTCGAGCTTCTGAAGTCGTATCAGCAAGTCTTCTTCAGCCTGCTTTTCAACGTTTGCAAGGAGTTCTGACTTCGCGTCTTCGACTGAAAGCTGTGCCACTTTTTCGACAGCAGTTGTGCGCTCAGCAATGAGTGCGTCAGCTTTTACCTTGATTGCGCGGACCTCATCGATTTGTGCCTTAATGCGCTCAGCCTCGCGATCGATATCAGTCTGGCGCTTGTCCAAAAGCTGTTCCTTTTCGCCAAGACGATTATCCTTGGTTAAGAGTGCATCTTCGCGCTCTTTCATCGAAGAGCGCATGGTGCTCTCTACCTGTCCAGCTTTTTTCTCGGCCTCAACGACGAGCGCGTCCGCCTTTTCACGGGCGTCGAGCATTATTTTTTTAACCGTAAGTTCTGCCGAGGCTTTTTGTCCGAGCCCCACGATGATGCGCAGGTAGTACCCAGCGCCGAGCCCTAGGGCACCGGCTCCTGCAAGGAGGAAGATTATAGTAAGTGTAGACATACGCGTGTTGTAGACGCGCACGTTCCTATGGAAATTCGAAAATTACTGCGCTGGCACGTGCCTGAGGAAAGAAAAAGAGTTGGGATGACGCAGAGACATGACGGTTTCTTGGGACGTACGAGTCAAAATTTATTTCATTAAACTAACCACTGTAAGTATACCGTAAAGTAGCCATTCTGGCAATTTTAGCAGTGTATAACGCAGGTCTGGACAAATCAAAAAGAGAGGTGTATAGTCCAGATATATGTATATGAAATCACACGATGTCCCACCAAATACACGCAACAGAGACGCCGAGAGCGTTGCTGTATGGGTTAAAGCAAGAGCATTAATGAAGGATAAAAGCGAAGGCAGACATTTCCCCGGAGCAGATGGATCGTCAATTGGGGATGCCACACCAACCGTGATTGGTCACCGCGTGGTTATTGATGGACGCATCGCCCCCCTTAAGGAAATCATCAAGAAGTGCATCTAGTTTTTGTTGATACAGTGTAGAGATGTCTGATCGAATGAAGGGCGTCATCGCGATGGTGGCGCTTGCGTTTATTTTTGCGTGTATGGGCGCGTTCGCTCGGTATCTGCAGTTTGATTTCAGTTTGTTGCAACAGACGTATCTGCGCATTGGTGTAGCATTTTTGATCGCGTGCCTCTTTTTTTCGGCTGACAGCTCGGTGCACAAATATATCCGTGTACCACCCTTGGACTGGCTGGTGCTTACATTTCGCGCGGTGTGTTTGTATCTCGCGGTGCTCCTCGTCTCTGCGGCGTATATAAAAGGTAACTAT
Source organism: Patescibacteria group bacterium (assembly GCA_038062735.1). GTDB lineage: Bacteria > Patescibacteriota > Minisyncoccia > Phycocordibacterales > Phycocordibacteraceae > Phycocordibacter. The sequence goes on along the minus strand of JBBTWN010000012.1, from coordinate 15,305 downwards.
AGCAATGTCTCCTTCGTCTCAGCACTCCCGCTTCTGCCGCTGTTCGGCTATTTTTTGTTTAACGAGCGTCTGACCAAACAAATTATCGCCATGGTGCTCGTTGGTTTTGTCGGCGTGACGCTCATTGCAGTAAAAGATTGGAGTGATATTTTTAGCTTTGGTCTCGCTGAGCTCTATGCGCTCACCTCCATTATCTTCTTTGATTTAAGTTATGTGTCGCGTCGGTGGCACTCAGAGCATCTCACCAATCGTGAGACGGCGACCGTTATCTTTGGCATTGGTGCGCTCCTCATGTTTATTGTGTCCTTAGCGATAGGTGAGGGGATGCCGGACCCCTTAGCGTTCTCTCCACCCATCATCGGGGTTATTTTAATCGCGGCGCTCTTCAATGTAGCGAATCTCATTCTCACCAACTACGGTTTTTCAAAACTCTCTATAACGCTCGCCGGCACCATCCTCACCCTCGAAACGGTCTTTGCGCTTCTCATTAGCATCTTCGTCTATGCAGAATTTCCATCCTTTATCGAGCTTGTCGGCTCCGCATTCGTCCTGTTCGCCGTCTATCGAATGAATCAGATTACGTGATAAAATGCCGACATGGAAAAAGTACAGCCAAAAGTAAGTGCGATGGACCGTATTCGAACTGCACTGGGTTCAAAACTCGTGACGCTGAAGCGTGAGCCGTGTGGATGTATCGCGCACTCTCCGCGACCAGTTATCGGTAAAGCAAAAATTGGAAGTATCACCGTGGGAATAGTTGGCCATGACCGTCTCGGCCGAGGACTCGTCCAACGATCAGAAATCGATAGGGCACTTGATGCGACCTTCAGAAAGTAGTCGTTTCTTAGGCACTTAGTTCTCCTGCATCTATTCTAGTCTTTTGCAAAATTACAAAATAGTTTCTATGCAATCCACGTAGATGGAGGTGCGTTATCCTTGCTTGACGTTTAAAGAAGTCACACGTACCATGCGTGCATGGAGTTTCAATTTCGATATGAACCAAACAAAACGGGCGTTGGTCGGATGCTCGGTAAGTTCTTAGTGCTCAGTCATTCTGAAAACGTTGCAGAAATTATCGCCGGGAGATCTGCTGTTCATAAAGGTATTAGAATACTTGATGATGCAGCACGTAAAACGCTCATCGGAGCAGGGGACTTTAACAAAAACGCAGTAGTGACTAATTGGGAGTCTAGTGGGTATCGCATCACTACGCCGATGAATCTTCGAAAACCAATACAAGACGCATTTCTTCGAATTTCGAATAAAGCTCTCATTGCCGCTGACACGTGGTAGGAGTATAGTGACTATATGAGTGAAAAACGAGGCAAAGATAACGCAGTTTTAAAAGCTCTTATGGCTGCGCGTGAGTGTAAAGTAATCTCACAAAGAACCAAGAAAAAGTTCACCGTTGAAACAGTCGACGGAAGAAGGGTGAGAATAACGACGAACCTTGCTCCAATAATAGGAGACCAGGGCAAAGTCTTCCCCTACAAAGGTCAGCAGATTTTCATCTCCCGCCCTTCGTAGCTGGTTTCGATTTTGAGACCAAATTTTTAGTCAATCTCAGAATTATATTTATTGTAGTTGGATATAAATTGTTTTAAATGTAGTAATAGTTGACATTTTTGAATATAAATGCTAGCCTGAAGAGATGTACCTCTTTAGCCCGACCCAAAAGAAAATACTGCTTGCTATGCAGCAGGGCATACAACGAACTCTAAGCCAGCTGGTAAAGGACACCAAACTACCGCGTTCGACAGTATACCTTGATGTTCAGCATCTTATTAGAGGTGGGGTAGTCAAGACGATCCGTTTAAGTCCAAGAAAAGTTCAGTACCGACTCGCAAGTAGAGCTGAGCTAGAGGCAGTTTTTGCTAAAACAGCCGAGGGCATTGAGTCATTGGTACTAAAGGGCGCATCTACCAAACCACTTCTTGTTTTCACTGACTCGTATGTGTTACCAGAGCAGTATCTTGCTCCGCTTCGCAGCAAATATTCGATAAAAACATACGAGACCTCACCTAACTTTTTGGATGCAGAGCTGTTTGAACTTCGCTCACGCGGTGCTCAGGTCGTCGTTTCTTTTGATGGACCCGGTATCCATGACACATATCTCACAAGTCAGCCACAGCTTGAGCATATTGTGGTACCGACTATGGTGTACAACAACGTTGATCTTGGAGCGTGTGTACGGCATGGTGTTGAGATTCACAAGTTTAACTACGAAACACAATTCTATGCAAAGCACACCAAGACCGAATACATTGTTTCAGCAATACTCAGTATGCTACGTCCGATACATGTCGCCAACGCTGCTGTAAAAAGCGGTAAGTTCTCATTCCGTGATCACCTAGGCGAGGAACTGTACGGCAAGAAAGTGGGGATTATTGGTATTGCGAATCCGAGCGAAATAACTGCGATACTCACGATGCTGGGTTGTGAGGTTTTCATTGCAAAACCAAAACGCAAAAATTCTAAACCAGACGACTACGGTGTTGTAAAGTTCCAAACAGAAGAGGACGTGTATGATTACGTCGATATTTTTATTGTGGATACAGACGTTGAAGAGCACTACAATCTAGAAGCGCTACTAAAACGCGACTCGAAGCCAAAGCACATCATCATTCTAACCCCCGTAGTGAAATTTAGTGCAGATACAATGCGACAGCTGATTCTCAGTAAGAAAGTTAAAGGTCTAATCCTAGACGCGCTCCCGAATATGTTTGAAACGCGCATCTTCGACAAGGACCCACAGCAGGCACTTCGACAGATTGTTAACTTCCCGAATGTCATTCTGACGCCCGAGCTTTCTTTTCTCACGCACCAGTCGTTGGCGAGGAGTTATCAATATACTTTTGATATGCTCTACAACCTCAAAATATGAAAAAGCAAAACCTAGTACTCACAGACGAGCCCTTCCTTCTTCCACAATTTGTAAAAGAGATTGAGGCTTTGAAATCATTCTCAACAAAAACGTATTACACTCGCGCAATAGATTCTGAGCAGCTTATCGAGCGAGCAAAAGATGCTGATCACATTCTCGTAGATTCGGTGACCCAGTATCATGCGAACGTCCTTGCCAAGATTCCGAATTTGCGTACCATCTTGACCACGAGTGTCGGTGTCGATCACATCGATCTTAGTTATTGTGCAGCACACGATATCAAAGTAATAAATTTCCCGGGTTTTAACGCGCGCTCCGTTGCTGAGGCGGTGTTCGCGTATATACTTGCATTGGTGCGTAAAGTTCCAGCTGCTAACGCGCATGTGCGTGGTGGTGGATGGGATACGTTTCTCTTTCAGGGTATTGAGCTTGGTGACACGGTGTTGGGTGTTATCGGATCAGGCAGCATCGGGTCCGAAGTGATTAAGATGGGACAGGGGATGGGTATGAAAGTTATGTGTCACACGAAAAATCCAACATCAGAAAAAGCAAAACGCATTGGTCTCACCTCATTCCACTCGCTTGACGAAGTGGTGAGCTCCTCAGATTATCTTGTCGTGGCAGTCCCCTTGGACGCGAGCACCACCAACCTCATCAGTAAGGAGGTAATCGGTAAGATGAAAAAGTCAGCAATCTTTGTTTCAATTGCACGTGGCGGAACCATTGATCTCTTTGCGCTCGCAGAGGCACTCTATGAGCAAAGACTTAGTGGCGCAGCGCTCGACCAACTTGAAACTGATCCCTACAATGTGTCATTAGCTGATTTGCGCTTGCAGGAAATGGCGAACATGCCAAACGTATTGGTGCTTCCACACATCGCGTTCAATACGCATGAGGCAAACATTCGCCTCGGCGAGCGCATGGTGTCAGAACTCAAGAAGTTGGTGACCTAATTGCAGAAACCACATGATCGCCTTATGGGCGGTGACAACCAGCTTTAAATTTCTATTGCAAATTTCCAGTCCATTTTTATAATTGCAATGTTGAAAGGAGTTTGAATATTATGCAGTGATTTAAACGCAGCAATTTTTTCTTTCATACCATCAAGAATTTTTTCCATAATCAATTCGTCAGGGAAGTGTCTTGGGCTTGCCTGAATGTAAATTTCTATCGGATACGCACCCGCGGTTATCTGATTTTTATTCGCATTCACCGTCACATCCTCTAGTGGAAGATTCATGGTCTCTGATGTTGCAGTACGCGTGTACTCACAAAGTTCACGAATCGTATCGTCACTAAATTTTTCTCCCGCGTAGTCAATTTTAATAACTGGCATATGTGTGTAAGTGTTCCTCCACTTTATCATCCTAGTGGGAGTATTGACAAAAGTATAGATTTGTGTATAATGAGCGGATTATGCCAATCGACAACGGTTCACGAGAGCGCCAATCGCTCGGACTGAGACGCGAGACAAGGGCCAAGGGTCGCAGCGAAGCTCGTCCTTTCGCTACCCCTAAAGCAGAAGACGAAATTCGCACCTTGTTAGGGACGGTAGATTCTGAAGGATCCAAAGTACGTGTACCCTCTCTAGGCAAATTTTCACTAGCAAGTACACATAGAGTTCCAGAGATGCGTCGAGACCCAGGCGAATATGTGCCATTTGGTGCGAAGAGATTTGGAAAAGCTCTTTTAGAAGGACTAACGCTCGCACTGGTATTTGGTGTTGTGGGTGCAGCGTGCGCAATAGTTTTGCCGATACTCATTGGAGTACTTTCGTTGTATATAACAGTCCCATTGGCAGCATTCTCCGCGATATCTTTCGGTTCAATCTTATCGACTTTCTATGCTATCGTCGGCGTCATCCCATATGCGGCACCTATGATTGGTGCAATGGGGGCCGGCATTTGGGCAGCGATGGGTTTTTTCAGTAGATTTTTAAGTGGTAGCCGATTGGAATTTACTTCATCGACGCCAGAACAAAGCACATGGCAGTGGGCGATTGGAAGTTTTATTGACCGTCCCTCTCGCGACTAACTTTCTTTGAATTTTTCACGGATGGCTTTGAGGAGATCGGACGCTATTTTAGGATTTTCTTTGAGGTACTGACGAGTGGCATCATAGCCGACCGCGAGCTTTTCATTGTTGTACTTGTAGGTGCTGCCGGCTTTTTGGACCAACCCGTACTTTTCGCCGAGTGCGATAAGCTCGCCCTCGCGACTAATGCCCTCGTTGTACATGAGGTCAAACTCAGTTTGCTTAAACGGTGCTGCGACTTTGTTTTTTACTACTTTGACGCGCACGCGACCTCCAACCACTTCCTCGCCCTTTTTGATCTGTGCGATGCGACGAATATCCATACGGACCGAGGTATAGAACTTAAGCGCCTTGCCTCCTGGCGTGGTCTCAGGATTACCAAACATCACACCAATCTGCATACGGATTTGGTTGATGAAAATGACGATGGTTTTACTCTTTGCGACAATAGCAGTCAACTTTCTCAGAGCCTGCGACATGAGACGTGCCTGCTTACCGACGTGGCTTTGCCCCATCTCTCCTTCGATTTCATCTTTTGGAGTGAGCGCGGCGACCGAATCGATAACAATGACATCGATTTTGCCACTGCGCACCAATGACTCAGTGATTTCAAGTGACTGCTCGCCAGTGTCAGGCTGTGACACCAACAGATCTTCTGTCTTCACGCCAAGACGTTTTGCATACTCGGGGTCGAGTGCGTGCTCAGCGTCGATAAATGCACAGATGCCACCTTTCTTTTGCGCTTCTGCGATGATGTGCAAGGACAGTGTTGTTTTGCCAGATGACTCGGGTCCAAAAATTTCGATGATACGACCGCGCGGGACGCCGCCAATACCAAGGGCCCAGTCGAGCCCGATGGATCCAGTGGGGATAGCGTCGATGCCCACTTTTGGCGTTGCGCCCAACGTCATAATGGCCTCATCGCCGAATTTTGTTTTGATGGACGCTATCGCATCATTGATAGTTGCACGTTTCGCCTCTTTGTTTTCAGCCCTGTTCTCGTCGCGCTTCGACTCCGCAGATTTAGAAGCTTGTACTTGTGCTGGTGGTGCTTTCACTTTCGGTTTGAACGCCATGTGGTGTGTTAAAGGTTGTAATAACGCCAGCACGAACGGACACCTCGCGGTTAAATCGGTCGCGCGCTACGACGGTCACCTCAGTATACCCCTGGGCCAGGGCTCGCACCACTTCAAACTGTCCCTCCTCGGTCAAGGGAACTTCGAGGCCATTTATAGTAAGCAGCGACACCCTTTTAACAAAACCACGAATGGTAGTGAGTCCGGAGACTTGGTCGCCGTCCTGTGGCGAAGTCAGTGTGAGTGCCGGTCCCCGGACGAGAGGCGCCGAGAGGTAGGCCGCATAGGCGAGTACCGCAAAGAGCCCGATCATGGCGAGCGCGTAGCCAAAAAGGCGCGGGGTATCGATCGGGTCAGACATCGCTTTCTGCAGCTGGCGGTTGGCCGCTTATGGTGAGCACTTCGCGCGGCTTAGCGCCATCTTGTGGGCCAATAACTCCTTTCGATTCGAGAATATCCATAAGTCTCGCGGCGCGTGAGTACCCGACGCGGAGTTTTCGTTGGAGGAGTGACGTCGATGCGCGCCCCGCCTCTTCGACCGTGCGCTTCGCGTTGTCGTACATGTCGTCATCAACGTCGTCATCACCAACGACGGCACCAAAGATCGCGTTTGGCCCAATATCATTTGATGCGCTCGTGATGGCGATATCGTCGAGTGCCGGCTCGTTATGTTTTTTAATGTATGCGGCGATCTCTTTTACTTCCTGCTCTGATATAAACGCAGTTTGAATACGATGTGGCTTGGGCATGTCGGCAGATTGAAAGAGCATATCGCCCGCGCCAAGGAGATTCTCGGCACCAGGGCCGTCGAGAATGGTACGTGAGTCGATTTGTGATGCCACTTGGAGCGCAATGCGTGCGGGCACGTTTGCTTTAATGAGTCCGGTGATGACGTTAACTGACGGTCGTTGTGTCGACAGAATAAGATGGATACCGACCGCGCGGCTCATCTGGGCGAGGCGCACGATTGCAGCTTCAAGTTCACGCGGATACGTCTGCATGATATCGGCGATTTCATCAACCACAATGATGATATAGGGCATCTGATCGGGAGACGGATCAGTGGAGTCCGCAGTCCACTTGGCGACAATGTTCTCGTGGTAGCTCGCGATATCACGGACCGCGTGCGACTCCAATATGTTGTATCGGCGTTCCATCTCCTTTGCTGCCCATTTCAGGGACAGTATCGCTTTTTTGGGATCGGTGATCACCGGCGTTAAAAGGTGGGGGATGGGGTTATAGAGTGTTAGTTCAACACGTTTTGGGTCGATCATAATAAAACGCATCGCGGCGGGGCCGTTCCGATATAACAGCGATGCAATAATTGCGTGGATGGAAACTGATTTTCCAGAGCCCGTTGCTCCAGCGATGAGGAGGTGTGGCATTTTAGCAAGATTGGCATACTGGACAGACCCGCCAATGTCGCGTCCGAGCGCGAAGTAGAGGGGGCGCTTTTCATTTACAAATTTATCATCGCCGACGAGTGACGCGAGCCCCACCATCGCTTTCTTTTGGTTTGGCACTTCGATACCCACCAGTGACTTTCCAGGAATGGGCGCTTCGATGCGCACGGGTGCTGCGGCGAGTGCGAGTTCCAGGTTATTTTGTAGCGACACTATTTTTTGTAGTCGAACGCCCTCAGCTGGTTTTAGTGCAAAGCGGGTAACGGTAGGCCCAATGGACACCTCATCCATTTCAACGAGAATGCCGAAGTTCTGCAATGTACGTTTTATAATGTTCGCATTAGCCTTGATGTCGCCTGTTTCTGGTTTCCCTTTATCGCGCTCAAGAAGCGAGAGCGGGGGAGGATTGTACTCGGTGTCCTCGATATGAAATCCGGGAAGCGAGACCTCAACGTCTTCAATCGGTGGAGCCCTTTTAATTGGCGGTTGGGTAATTTTTTCTGTGGCTACAATACCCTCGGGTGCATCATCAGTATCGTCCCATGACTGTACCGTTGGTTCTTTGTCTGGGTCGATCATCGAGGTGGTATCATTCACGCCGACTATATGCTTCTTCTGTAAGAATGCTGGGACCAACATGCGAGGGAGGACGAGTGGTGTATCGAGAGCGATGAGGGCACCAATGACGGCGATAGCTGAGAGAATGATGGTACCAAAAATGTAGTCAAAGAGCTGAGAGAAGGGGAGCGCCACCCAAGAACCAACAATGCCACCACGGTCCAAAGTTACGGATAGAATAGCTGTACCTGCAAAAAAAAGCACCGCGGCGCCGATCGTCTTTCCGTGTCCAATCGGTTCGCCCTCAACCGAGGACCCACGAATGAGTCCGAATCCAAGAAAGGCAAGTGCGATGGGGAGAAGGTAGTAGCCAATGCCAAAAAGTGACACGAACCACGAGTGTAGCGTTGTGCCTGCGACTCCACCAAAACCGAGGGGTGCTGCAGCAAAGAGAGCTGCCAGCACAAAGGCAAGTATTCCTAGGATGCTCCGCTTCGTCTCATGGCCAACGCCGAGTTTGGGGAAAGAAAGCCTTGGCCTTGGAATTTTGTCCTTCTTGTTTTTCTTATTTGACACTATACAAGTGTATCACTTACCAACAATTCATCATTGCACTGAGAATCTTAGTGCAATGCCTATACGTGTGGTGTTGCATTACACAACAAAAAAATAAAAAAAATCATTGACTAATGATTCAAAAGGACTACACTGATGGCATCATAAGAGCCAAAGCAAGCACGAAAATCAATAGGACATATCATGGACAAAAAACCAGCAGTTAAAAAATCTTATCAGACACTCAATACGACAGGCCAGTTTAAAAGTTTTTTTGCTAATGAACAGCACGAGTATGTCGTTAAAAAGTCTGAAAGGCTTACATCTGCGGTGCATGTGGTGACATCATTGATGTCCAATATGGAACCAATACGGACACGTCTCAGAACGCTATCAATACATGTTCTTGAATCAGTGACCAATAGAGATGGCCTTATAGGTGAACTGGTTAAACCAGCTATATTGGCCATTGAAATAGCTGCGCTAATGGACACAGCACAGACAGCCGGGCTTATCTCAACTATGAACGCCAAGGTGATCGCTGATGAATACGCCGCGCTCTCGACGTATATAAAGGACAAAGGGACAATTATTTCATCAAGGACACAAGATGTTGGTGCTGTCGTTAAAACTACAAAGGACATTTACAATCGAAGACAAAATAGTTCTCATCATATTGGAGAGCCAAAAAGACATGAAATTGGAGACTCTAGAAGATCAGAAATACTAGGCATATTCTCCAAAAAGGACAAATTGAGTGTCAATGATGTGATATCTGTTTTGCCAAATATGTCCAATAAAACTGCTCAGCGCCTACTTATGGGAATGGTGCAAGATGGAATCCTGATGAAGGAGGGAGATAAAAGGTGGACAACGTACAAATTAGCCAATGGGAACGGTGTCCCTCTTGGGACGCCACTTGGCTAAGTTGTTGCAATATACCTGGCGCTTCTGTATACTCTCTCTGTGTGGGTACTTTCATTACCTCAGCGCTAAGCCGCTAAGCCGCTAAGCCGGCTTTTTGCTATTGGTGAGGTCTATCCACATGTCGGTCCTTGCCACTCTCATATATATGGGTTTGGCTTAGGGTATACTGACAATACCTACTACCCAGGGATTTTCGGGTGTGGGGTGCCTGTACTTTGAAAATTTCATATACGGTCTCGAATTACAAGTAATGAATTTTTTCTGAACTGAAGCACATTCCCATCACGGTTGGACGTCTGCATGATTTTATTTTTCTTAGCCATCATCCTTTGTGCGTATTATGTTGTTGTGCGCGTGCAAAGGTTATGGAAAATTAGTTGTGCTTATTAGCTTAAGAATTACTAACGAATTATTTAGGTTATGACTCTTACTCACTCACTTACGAGAATCGCATCTGCAGTAGTTGCGATTTCGTTGGTGGCTGGTATCGCGTTCGCAGTTGTTGCTCCTCGTGCTGAGGCAGCAGCGCTCACACAAACGCAGATCTCAGCTATCATCTCGTTGCTCCAATCGTTCGGCGCGGACGCGACGACGGTTGCCAATGTAACTGCATCTCTGAATGGCACTACGCCTTCAGTTCCTTCAACTCCGAGCTCTTGCTCTTTCACACGTGATCTCACGTTGGGAGCAACCGGTGCTGACGTGACCTCCCTTCAACAGGCGCTCATTGCAGCAGGCTTCTCGATTCCAGCAGGTGCGACGGGCTACTTCGGTGCTCAGACACAGGCTGCAGTCGCAGCATGGCAAAAGGCAGCGGGCATCACCCCAACTGCTGGCTATTTCGGTCCTAAGTCTCGTGCTGCATTCCCATGTAGCTCAACGACTAATCCGACCACTCCATCCGTGGGCACAGGCCTCTCGGTTATGGCGGGTTCTCAGCCAGCAAACGGACTTGCTCCAGCCAATGCTTCTCGTGTTCCATTCACACGCGTTGTCCTTACAGCGGGTACTGACGGAGACGTCACTATCAGCGGTATCAACGTCGAGCGAACTGGTGGCGCGAATAACGCGGCATTTGCTGGCGTCGTTCTCGTTGACGAGGCTACGGGCAATCAAGTTGGCACTTCGAAGACCTTCAACTCGAACAATCAATCAGTCGTCGGTACGACTATGGTTATTCCACGAGGAACTTCTAAGACTTTCTTGATCGCTGGAAACATGCAAGGTGCTGCAACAGCGGCTCTGTACGCTGGCCAGACTCCTGCAATCATGGTTACTGGTGTTCAGACAACGGCTACCGTTTCGGGCTCACTCCCAATCGTCGGCGCGTATCACACTATTAACTCAACATTGAACATTGGTACGTTTGTCATGCAGACATCGAATGCATATTCGGTTAACTCGACAACGACCAAAGAAATTGGTACGACCGCATACCGCTTCTCTGGCTTCAGCCTCACCGCTGGATCAGCTGAGGATGTATTGCTCAAGTCAATTTCGTTCAATCAGACTGGATCAGTTTCTTTGAACGGCGACCTTGCTAACGTTAAGATCGGTGTCGATGGAACTCTCTACGACGCTATGGTTTCAACGGACGGTAAGTACGTCTGGGCAACTTTTGGTTCTGGTATCACCGTTCCAAAGGGCTCAAAGGTTGAGGTGTATGTTCAGGCTGACATCGTTGGCTCGAACACGAACGCTCGTACTGTTCAATTCCACATCGACAAGAACACTGACATCTTTGCTATGGGTAAAACCTTTGGCTACGGTGTTAATGTAACTGGCGGTTCATCTGGTACTCCGTTCTTCTACGGAAACACGGTTACCATCCAAGGTGCATCTGTCACCACTATCGGCAAAGCAACTTCAGTTCCTGCTCAAAACATTGCAGTCAACGTTTTGAACCAGCCACTCGGCGGCTTTGTGGTAGATCTTAAGGGTGAAGCGCTTACGGTTCAACAGATGGTCTTTACTGTAGCTTCTTCATCGGGCTCAGGAACAGGCCTTCTCACGAACGTAACGATTGTTGATCAGAACGGTTCAGTTGTTGCTGGCCCCGTTGACGCTACGTACACGAGCGCATTGGTCCAGACGCTGACCTTCACTGACTCTGTCACCTTCAAGACCGGCTTGGGTACATACACCCTCCGCGGTAAAGTAGCTTCTGGTATCGGTAACGGCACCATCTACACAGTGACCACCGTTCCTTCATCGGGATGGACCAATGTGAAGGGTGATCTCACTGGTAACAGCGTTACGCTTACCCAGGGGACATTCAACATGAACCAAATGACGGTTAAGGCAGCGTCACTCGTCGGACTTGTTGCTGCAACTCCAGTTGCACAAAACCAAGTTGCAGGCGCTCAGGACATTGTCTTCGCGACATTCCAGTTCGATGCTTCGAACTCGGGTGAGGATCTTCGCCTCTCATCAGTTGGTGCTTCGTTTGGAACTCCAGCCAACCTTACGTCTTGCCGTCTCTACGATGGTACGACTAACTTGACTACGGGTTCTAACTCGATCAGCGCTCCTGGTGCAACTGGCACCTTCCTCCTCGACAATCCATTGACTATTACGAAGGGATCGGTCAAGACGTTGAACGCTGTCTGTAACATCATCTCTGGTGCTGCGGGTAACTCAAACGTCGGTCTCCAACTTCCTTCAACTGGTCTTTCGGTAACTGGTCTTGGTTCAGGAAACACTGTCACTGCTTCTGGCTCAGCAACTGCTGGTCAGACGATGACGATTGCTGCTGGATCATTGGTTGTCTCTCTTGACTCTTCAAGCCCAGCTATTGCACTTGCTGCAAGCCAGGCACAGGGAGTTACACAGGGCATCTTCAAGCTCCGCGCAACGAACGATGACGTCAACCTTTCTAAGTTTGGCCTCTCTCTTGCAACGAGTAGTGCAACTAACGGCATTAATGACATCTCGACAGTAACGCTCTGGGCGAACAACGTTCAGGTCGGTTCTGGCTTCTTTACTGCGACCGTTCAACAGATTCAACTCAACTCACCATTGCTCCTTCCTAAGGACACTGACGTGTTGCTCACTGTTAAGAACAACGTTCCTGCAATCGGCACATCACAGCCAGGTAGACCTGGTCAGTTGGTCGCCGTTGCTTGGAACAACAACGCAGTCAACAACCAGTTCACTGGCGTAGGCTCTGGCGTCGACATCGTGGGTACTGGAACTGCAACGTCATCCGGCGTTCGCATCTTCAAGTCGGTCCCTGTTGTCGCTCGAATCGCGCTTCCTTCGACGAGCAACTTGGTTAACGGTACACAGGACCTCTTCCGCTTCAGCGTCAAAGCTGACGCAGCAGGTTCAGTATCGTTGGCTCAAATCTCAGTTAACACCACAGGAACCGGCGTCACGTACACTGCTTTGACTGGTAAAGTCATTGTGTACACTGACTCTGGCTTCAGTAACACTATTGGCGGCGGCTTCACCAACGGAGAAGCTTCTACCACTATCTCGTTCACCTCGGGTGTTGATAGAGCAATCGACTTCTCTGCTCCAGTTGTCATTCCAGCGAATACCACCTACTACTTCAAGGTAATAGCTGATATTGCTGGTGTTGACACAGCAGGCGACTCGATCTCATCGAAGTTGAACGGCGATGCCGCTCCTTCGTACACTGACGTCGAAACATACGCTCTTGCGGATGCTGACGCTCAGGATGACTTCATCTGGTCAGGTAACACGACTGGTGATTCTGCAGTAGGTACCGCTGACTGGTTCAACGGCTACCAAGTTGTAGGTCTTCCATCATCGGATACCGACTCAAGTACGAATACTCGAGCTAACTAGTTAGTTCAAGTTAGGTCAGTAAGTTGTGCAGGTATAGCAGTAATACCTCTGCTGTGCTTGAAAAAGGCTCCCTTCGGGGAGCCTTTTTCGTATTCGAGGTGGATGATAGTATTAACTAAGTATGATAAAAAAATATGCACCGTATATAATCCTTGTTGCTGTCATTGTGTTGGCGGTTGCCTATTGGGTTACAACACAACAGAAAAGTTCTGTGCCATCCCTCGATGCAGCTGTGGTCTATGGAGCCAAGGTCCCCGAAGGAGTGCGAACTGCATTGGGTGAAAAAATAACGGCACAGCGACAAGTCGTCCGTGAGAACATGGGTAACAAATACGCGTGGGTTAATCTCGCGCTCTTCTATGCGATAGCCCAAGACTGGGAGGCTACCGAGGCCGCATGGCTCTACGTCAATGACCTCTATCCAAACGATACAGAGTTATTGAATTATATAGGTAACTTCTATCGGAACGAAAGTCATACGTTTGACTTAGCAGAGCAATACTATCGTAAGTCACTTGCGGTTGATATCGCACAGCCCGGAGTGTATGCAGAACTGCACTATCTGTATTCACAGCAATACAAAACTGATACACGAGATGCCGAAACGGTACTCCTTGAAGCTGAAGAAGTTTTGCCATTTGATCCGACATTCCCGTACCTTTTGGGTCTCTGGTATACGAAGCACGGAGAAGTTGAAAGTGCGCGCACACAACTTCTTCTAGCCCGACCACTCGCGATAAAAGTAGAAGCAATTGATCTCGCAGCCGCTATAGACAAAGAGCTCGACGCGCTGCCAAAAAGCCAATGAATGAACGCACATCAAAAATGTTCTCCGCACTCATGCCGATTGGTGGCATACTCATTGTTATTGTCATAGGCGTCATCGCCTATGTTGCGCTGAGTGCTTCTGATGTTGGACGTGCACTTGAGTCAGACGGAGTGACTACTGAAAACCAATGAATAAATTTTTTACTGACGGCTTTTATCGGTTTTTGCTTGTTTTTTCACTCATTATTCTCTTGGCGCTCGCGCTTTTGTACTTCTTGCGCTAGCGGCGCGAAGCGTGCTATAGTACCTCGTAGCACGACTAGAGACATTCGGTCCCGCAATGGGGTAACGGCGTAAGCCACCGGACGAAGTCGAGGGGGGTCGACCTTCCACTCATCTTTCGTGCAGAAGATATAAAACTATGGCAATTACACGAGCTAAAAAAGAGTCAATCATTGCATACATAACCGATGCACTGTCAAAATCGGCGTCCGCTGTTTTTGTATCGTTCACCAAGCTTACGGTCGCCGAGGTCAACAGCCTCCGCGTCGAGCTTAAGAAAGACGCGGTGAAATACACCGTTGTTAAAAAGACATTGTTGAAGCGTTCATTAGACAGCCAAGGTATCGAAGGTGACATGCCTGATATGCCCGGCGAAGTGGCGCTCGTCTACCTCACGGGAGGCGACGATGTCACGGCACCAGCACGCGGTCTCGCAGCTTTTGTCAAAAAGATGAAAGGAAAGATCGCATACCTTGGTGGCGCAATCAATAAAAAATATTTGTCGATGGCTGAGGTCGTGGGCGTATCGATGATACCGCCGACTCCAGTCCTTCGCGGTATGTTCGTTAACGTTATTAATTCACCAATTCAACGCTTTGCAATCGCACTGAGTGAAGTGGAAAAAAAGAAAGCATAATATGAATCAAGAAGATATAATCGCAGCTGTAGAAAAGATGACCGTGATGGAGCTGAACCAACTCGTCAAGGCTATCGAAGAGAAGTGGGGCGTTTCTGCAACAGCAGTTGCTGCAGTTGCAGCGGGTCCTGCGGCTGACGCGGGCGAGGCGAAGTCGACCTTCACTGTTAAGCTCGTGGATAGCGGTGCGACTAAAATCGCAGTCATCAAGGTAGTTAAGGAGGCGATGGGCTTGGGTCTCAAGGAGGCTAAGGATCTCGTCGATGCAGCACCTTCTGAACTCAAGAAGGATATCAAGAAGGAGGACGCCGACGAGCTTAAGAAAAAGCTCGAAGAAGCAGGCGCAAAAGTCGAGTTGGTTTAATCCA
>JBBTWN010000011.1:21001-27809 GCA_038062735.1 Patescibacteria group bacterium | reverse complement strand
TTAATTTGGTACTTTTGAAAGTGACGCACTCTGTATGTGCTTCAGTGTCGCGGTGAGTCGTTCTATGGCGTAATCAATACGCTGAAGTGTTGAATAGTAGCCAGTGTAGCCGGTCCCAAATACCACTGCGAACTTTGCCCTGACCTGCTTCATCCATTCGATGTGGAGTCGCACCATTTTTATAGTGCGTTGGCGATTGGCCTCCGTGAGTCCATCTTCTAAAATGGGCACGCCCTGTGGACGACCCATTTCTGGGTTTGGCATTTCAGCTCCGCACGCTGGCTTAACCCCAACCATCTCAAGGAGTCCATCGAATGCGCCACCAACTAGAGTGGCGGCGAGGTGGCCCGCAAAGCGTACTGTGCGTTGCACCAATCGCTCACCGTACACAACTGCTTCGCCAAGGCCCGTGGTGTGAGTGCGCGCATTAATTTCTGACGCGAGAGTGTCGAGAACTCCTGTGCGAATGTGGGTCGCACCGAATGCACCGAACGAGCCGGTCGCGGTCGCGGCAATGCGCGTACCTTTGTCCCACCGCCTTTCTTTTCGATACTGCTTCGCGTAATAATTTTTTCGTCTAAACTCATCGTACGACACGCCCTCGCTTTCGGCCCTCACCCAGGCGTTCTCAAACAACTCGCGCGAGTCAATCAGTTGTTTTGAATCTGCGTGAAAGTTTAAAAACGGTCGCGTCGGATCAAGGTACCATGGCAAGATTTTGCTCGCGTGTTTTGCAAGATAGGGGAGACCACTACGCACTATAAGCGCGCCGGTGGCACCAACAACAAGCGTTCCGGCACCAATACCGATAACCGCTCCAGCTGCTATTGCACCCGCCGCAACGCCACCAACGGCAGCAAGCGCCCACTTGGTCGATTCTTTTTTAGATGCAAACCAGCGTCGTGCGCGCGCCATCAACTCATAGTCCTGTTCTAGCGCTGTGGCAGCCTGTTGTTCCATACCTACCACCCTAAGAGGGTAATAGGCCATTATATCAAATTTATAGACTTATGTCAAGAATTACTGGGCAATGGTCGCTCCCCATGACCTGGGGCTCTATAGTGCAGGCGGTCACTTTTTTCGCGATTGCCTTGGATACAAAGAAGTAGTCGATCCTCCATCCAATGTTTCGTGTGCGAGCATTGCTAAAATTACTCCACCAGGTGTAGTGACCGTTACCGTGCGTTTTCGCTCGAAATACGTCAACGAATCCGGAGGAGATTATTTTATCGATGCCCTCGCGTTCCTCATTCGTGTAGCCATGCTCGCCCTCATTTGCTTTGGGGTGAGAAAGATCGTCAGGACCATGTGCGACGTTTAGATCGCCGCAAAAAATGACCGGCTTCTTTCTTTCTAGCTGACGCACAAACGCCAGAAACGCAGGGTCCCAATGCTGATGGCGGAGCAGCAGTCGCTCAAGCCCGCCTTTTGAGTTTGGTGTGTACACGTTCACCATAAAGAACTTTGGATACTCAGCAGCAATGACCCTGCCCTCAGTATTCGTATCACCAAAGGAGTCTTTCAGTTTGAATTTTGAAACGATGCCGTCGGGAAAGTCGCGCAGCATTGCAATGGGCTCTTGCTTAGAAAAAATAGCGGTGCCAGCATAGCCTGGCTTTTGTGCACTGTTCCAGTGCTCTTCGTACTCGGGGAGGTCAACCTCGCTCTGCTCGCTCCGCGCCTTCACCTCTTGAAAGCAGATAATGTCTGGATTGTACTTTTTGACAAAGGGCGTCAGGAGGTTCTTATTGTGCACAGCGCGTATGCCATTAATATTCCATGTCGCTATCCGCATAGATGCAGTATAGCGGGTATGTGGGGATTACGCTTGGGCGCTTCTGCCGACAAGACGTTTGAACTCAACTATCCGGTGGAACTCCTGGAGGCGCTTCACCTCCGTACACGACATGGTTACACGGCCGTTTACCTTTTTAAGGTACTGCTGGACGTTGTAGCGAAGGGTGGGGAGAACGCGGGGATTTCTTTTTGATCGCTCGAGTAGACTCGTCAAATCGGTCACATCGGTACCACAAGAGTCGGAGTCGCTATCTCCACGAGCGGATGGGGCGAGTAGCGCCGCTAGTGAAACTGCGAACAGTGCTCTACGAGAGAGGACGGGGCCGCGATCACGCGAGCGGTCCATAGATGCAGCTCAGCGTATAACTCGGGCACTACTCTGTCAAGACAACGATCTACGCCTCCCTGGGTGGATCTATAATGCGCATCGTAGAATCAATGCCATACCTCTGTCTTAGTCGACGCACCTCACCGCACTGCATTTTCGTTCTCCCATTCACTGCGCCTACATACCTACCGAGATTGAGGGTTGTAGAAATTGGCATGACCTTACTTCTCAGAGCCTTGTCATGGGCCTGTTCTACTCGGGCAACGTTTGTTCCACATCGCTCATTGTCAGCCCGATTATATGTTCCACCAACTGAACTACTCGATGCGAGAAGTGCAGCGAATGACCCTGCAAGTAGAAGCTTTTTCTTCATTCGTTTTTCACGAACTTCAGACATATGGCTACAATAGCGCCACGAGATAACTTGTCAATGATATTTACCCCCTCCGTCTCATACCGTGGAATTTTTTATGCACGTCACGAAGGTGTTTGTCGGTGACGTGCGTGTACACCTGAGTCGTCTGAATGTTGGCGTGACCGAGGAGCGCCTGGACCGCGCGCAGGTCAGCTCCGTTTTCAAGAAGATCTGTTGCAAACACGTGACGCAGAACGTGCGGGGTCACCTTGCTCGTGATGCCAGCGCGCGTTGCATACTCCTTTATATGTCGCTGCACATCGCGCGGGGTGATACGGTGTAGTTTTTTAGCGCGACCGTCCATAAAGAGCGCGTCGTCCATATCGGTGCGGACTTTGAGATACGCCGCGACCGCGCGTTTTGCCCTCTCTGAAAGAAAGACAACACGAACCTTCTCGCCCTTGCCGCGCACGCTCATTTCGTCGCGCGACAAGTCGATATCAACGCTTAACGCACAGAGCTCTGACACGCGAAGCCCTGTCGAGAACAAGAGTTCAAGTATCGCTTGATCGCGATAGAGGCGTGCTGCCTTATCTTTATTTTTTTCTTTTTTTAACGCTTCACTCGGCGCGTTCATGAGCCGTTCAAGCTCGGCCTCTGTGATCAGATCCAGTGATCGCTCACCAACTTTCGCAAGTTCAATTTTTTCTGGCTGGAGTGTCTTCACATCGCGACGGGTCAGATATTTTAAAAACGCGCGGAGTGCAATGAGGTGATAGTTCTGCGTCTTGCGCTTCAACGTACCGGTCCCCGCGGGCTGCCTGTTCAACCACAGCCGATATTCGCGGATGGTAGCGTCCGTGATTTTTGCAGGATCGGTCAGTTTTGAATATTCGAGAAAGCGGGTGAGGTAGCGGTCATAATTTTCTACCGTCTTTAACGACCTGCCCTTCGTTATTTCGCAGTACTCCAAAAACTCCCGTTTCAAATCCTCCAGCGTCATCCCATTAGTATATCCTCCGTTTTGCGCACATTTGACATCGTTGAATATCTGTACTATTTTGCCCTGAGACAACTTTATGGGAAGGTTGGATAGATTCTTGAGACAAGAGGGTGATGCTCATGTGACCACACGTGAAGCTGCAGTGCGTCGAGACATATTGACGCCATTGCAGGAGGCGAGCAAACTGATAGAAACTGACAAAACAAAAAGAGGCGAGACGCTTTCTCTCTCTTTTGCAGCTGGAAAAAATAACTTTCCAAATAACCCAGACGACAGAGACCGCGAGCCTAGGAAGGGGTTCGCGAAGTATCGCGAACTTGCTTTGATTTCCGGTGGTGGTGTTGTTGCGCTTGGTATTAATTTTCTGACAGGAGGTCTTGTATTAAAAGCCCTTTCCTTTTTGGATTTTACCCTGGGCCTAGGTGCTGGCCTTCTATTGCGTGAATTTGTAAAGGCAGGACTTCTCAAGAGTACTCTTGGATTTGTGATATTTTCTGCACTTACAGTCTCTGCAGTGACGACTGGAGCTGCAGCACTAGAAGCCCTCTTACTCACGGTGGTGGCGACATCAGTCGCAGGTCCCCTGGCAATTATTCTCTCCGTGGCGATGTGCATCGGAGGGTACTATCTGAGCAAACTTCTAAAAAGCGATAAGGATTAGGCTGGCTAGTTGCGTCTCACCGCAAACGCGCTAGGATGGGGGTAATGGCGGGCGAGACACCACTGGGCCCACATGAGGGCGGCGCACATACGAGCGGCGAGGACGGAGATGCGTACACAGAAGATGGAGAGCGCGTTGTTGTACCTTTTACAGAACACCATGGCTAGGCGCATCGATCATATGCACATTGTCGTTACTCTGCCCCGCGGCAGAGCGATGACGAGGCGCGGCATTCGTCGAGGAGATGTGGTTAGTTATATCTTAGATTACGAGGTAGATGCTGTGCACGGAGACGGCATGCTCGACTTGTCACGATACAACGCAAACGGAAAGCGGGAGGAGATTCAAGTCCCCATAACTGCCCTCGACAAACCCGTCTTTAAAGGAAGATAGAGTACTTGACAGGGTATATAAATATGGTACAATGCACCGATGGGGATAGAACTACATTGGTGGGACATTTTGAATCGACACAACCTTCGCACGGACGAAGCCGCTGACAGGCTCGCGTCGCGAGAACATAACAAGGCATTTATGCGCGTCTTAATTGCTGGCGCACTTGCTGCAGCACTCGGCATTCCAGTTGGCATTGTCTCGGGACTCGCCGCTGGTGGGCTCATCGCGGCGGGCGCATTTATTGCTGCATGGGTTATCTACAACAAAATCGAGAAAAGCATCGACGGAAGGGTAAACGAGCTCGCCAATCTCCACAAAGAGCGTAATAAAGGCAGAGCCTAACTCAGCATCAAAAGGGTTGCAAAATGGGCGCAGGTGTGGTATATTGACGAAATGCTTACAAAGTTGCAGAAAAAGAAGGCCGCAAAGCCAGTAGCGAAGCACGACACCGATACGGGCTCATCTTCTGTACAAGTTGCCCTCTTGTCTAAGAAAATCAGCGAACTCACCGCGCACCTTAAGAAGCATCAGAAAGATAAGCACTCTCGCCGTGGTCTTTTGCAGATGGTCGCAGACCGACGCCGCCACTTAAAGTACCTCGAGAAGCACGACAAGAAGGAGTACGGCAAAGTTATTAAGGCCCTGGGTCTTAAGAAATAAGGTAAAATTTTGGCATGGGCCTCTATCCAGACGGAACTGACTTCGTACGACCGGAACGGGAGCTTAAGTCGCCGAATGACTTATTTACTGATGGTGAGCTTATCGCCAACATCGAGGCAGACGCGGGCGAAGCGATAAAAATTTACGGCGACGCAAAAAACGAGCTTAACCTTTTAACGGGACCCAACGGTACCTTGCGCAAAAATGGCGAGCTCGTGCCGCAAGCAACAGAGGTAGTCGTACAATCACATCTTAAAAAAATTGAAAAATTGTTACCCCGCCTCAAAGCACTCAAAAAGCATATTGAGGGCATCATAAGTGAGGCGGGAAAACGTGGTACTAGACTTGAAAAGCATGTAACCGTTTCGCTCGAGCAGGTCGAAGGATACATTGAGGCGATCGAATCGGCTGTAAAAGAAATCAGAGATTTATACGCGAAGAAAAAATAATTTATGCACGACAGCGATCCCATGTTTCGACGAGTACTGCATTCTGGCCGCCACCCAAGGCCAGAGAAGCGAGAGAGCAACCAAGAGGAGGGTGATTTAGGCGGTGTATTTCGAGATGCGCTTAGAAAAAAACTTGGTACGGACAAGCCCGAAACAGAAACAGCACCAAAAGCACCCGCGAGAACAAAACCGGCGATCGCAGTAAGCAGAAAAGAAAGCGAAATAGATCGAGCATGGGACGCACATAAGCGTGCTCTGGGCAGATAAAAGGGCTCATTTTAATCTCACATTTCGGCGGTACAATGGACTGTACTGGTCGATGTTACAAACACATTTTTAATACGTATATACAAGCATGGCAATCATTAAACACAAGGCACAACGCGTCGGCGTTTTTATCGACACACAAAACCTCTACCACAGTGCAAAAAATTTATACCGCGCGCGCGTCAATTTTGGCGCAGTGCTGAAAGAAGCAGTCGCCGGGCGCACACTCATTCGTGCGACCGCCTACGTCGTGACGACAGAGAGTGGCGAAGAAAAGGCATTTTTCGAAGCACTCAACAAACAGGGGATTGAAACAAAGACAAAAGATTTACAAATATTTTTTGGTGGCGCAAAAAAAGCAGATTGGGACGTGGGTCTCGCCGTCGACGCTATAAAATTGGCACCGAAAGTGGACGCGGTGGTGATAGCCTCTGGTGACGGGGACTTTGTACCACTCGCCGAGTACTTAGAAAGTCTCGGCGTGCAGGTCGAAGTTATGTCGTTTGGTAAAGCGACGAGCGCGAGACTGAAAGAAGCAGTAGATGACTTTATCGATATGGGTGAGGCACCAAAAACATATCTCCTTGGTTCATCGCGTTCGGCCTACCTCCCGTCATTTATTGCTGGCTCAACTGAAGCTGAAGCATCTGGAGAAGATACCATTGCACCCAAGGTTGTGGGCTCCGACACCGACGATAATTAGAGTTCCTCTTTTGTAGTCCACGTACGGCCGCCATCAACAGTGAGTGTTGTGCCATTAACTGTCTCTATCTGAATTAAATTAATGATGGCGTCGGCGACACTTCCTGCACCGAGCCACGGCTTTAAAAGGTGCGGGGGGAGGGGGATTTCATGCTGCATATGCAGAATGGTCGACTGCGGTGCAGTAGTT
>JBBTWN010000011.1:0-20991 GCA_038062735.1 Patescibacteria group bacterium | reverse complement strand
TGGCGGCTCGATCGTGCCATTCAGTACTCCTAAAAAGCGAATGCCTTCGCGACCATGCTGCTCAGCCAATTGGTGCACAACGGATGGGATGTACATTTTTGATGCGGCGTACGCAGCGAGATTTCTTGGATACGAACCCGCGCGATCCAAAAATGCATCACCTTCAAAGACGATGACCCCCGACTTATGCGCCTTCTTTAACAAAAAAACTGCTGCTTCTGTCACTAAAAAAGCGCTTTTCATATTGACTGCGACGTTACTATCGATAGCGCGTTCGTGTGCAACAAGATACTCGCCGAGCGACATTCCATCGTGCACATCTGCAGCACGAAAAATACCTGCATTATTAACGACGATGTCGGGAGGTGTTTCAAAATTCTCAAACAACTTTTGTACCTCAGCGGGTTTGGTCAAGTCACCGTAGCACGGCCGCACGGTGACTCCCGCCGCAGCAACACTTGCGACAACAGATTGCATCGCGTCAGTCTCAGCAATGTCATGGAGATAGATGTGCGCGCCCACACGAGCCAACCGCTCAGCAATCGCCGCGCCAATTCTACTGGGTATGCCAGCCCCAGTGACCAATGCCCATTTCCCCGCATAGGTATATGCCATCAAATCCAGTATATCGCTAATCAAATAACCACTGACGTTGCTGTTGGCTTACTTATTCCTTTTTTAGCTACAGGGTGCGTGACAATGTCGACGCGACCAACGCCAGCGGCGCGCGCTGCTTTGTAGAGCAAAGAATCTTTATCATGCAGGTCGCGTGTCACTCTGGTGACGAGCATGCTATCAAACGCGATGGGGTCGTGCTGTGTTCCTGGTTTTGTAAAAACGAGTTGTACGAGAGGTTCGAGTCTGCCTGGATCTTTTCTTCCACGCTTCACGAGACCGGCGCCACGATTAACAAAAAGTCCGGGCACATTTGGTTTGACCGAGGAGCTCAGTGCCGCCATTATTTCTGCTATCGCATTCGCACGCACCGTCGAGACTGCACCTTCTGAAACATCGATACCAAGGAGTCTCTTAAATTGCGCCTTGCCTCCATGGCTGTACACCGTACTCGCCACATTTGAATATGATTTTCCGATTGCTGCTGCAGCAAGTCTAATATTGTTCGTAATCACGAGGGTGTCGACAAATGTCTTTCGAATCGATGCGTCGCGGAGCCATGCGGGCAGTTGAGACACGAGAGGATTTTTCTCATGATCAGGCATTCGAGCAGTATCCCGCTTGATGAGAGAGCTGTCAATGAGGGCACGATATGGTATAGTGGCGCTATTAGAAGACGTGAGGTTTTTAGATACACAGACGCACAAATATTTTTATTGGCGCCTGAAATCTGGAAATCTCGCATAAATAATAGAGACATGCAAAAGAAATCATTTGAACTTAGCCTTGGGGGCAAGACCCTTACGGCGACATTTACTGATCTTGCTGACCAGGCGCACGGCTCAGTGATGGTCCGCTATGGCGACACCGTTGTTCTCGCGACTGCAGTGATGGGAAAGAAGGATCGTATTGATATAGATTACTTTCCACTTTCGGTTGAATACGAGGAGCGCTTTTATGCCGCGGGACAAATCCTTGGCTCGCGCTTTGTACGACGCGAGGGCAGACCATCAGACGACGCCGTGCTCTCGGGTCGCGTCATTGACCGCACCATTCGCCCACTGTTTAACTCAAAGCTAAGAAAGGACGTGCAGGTAGTCGCGACCGTGCTTTCGATCGATCAAGAAGACCCAGACGTACTGGGTGTAAACGCGGCATCTATGGCACTCGCGACGAGCCACATCCCATGGGGAGGGCCCGTTTCAGCGGTGCGCATCGGAAAGAAAAAAGGAAGTGACGAGTTTATTGTGAATCCTACCTACGCGGATCGAAACGCGCCGGAGGCAGAACTCGATCTCTTGCTCTGCGGCAAAGACGGCACCATCACCATGATTGAAGTGGGTGCAAAAATCGTGCCGGAATCTGTGATCCAGCGCGCGTTCGCATTTGGTATGGCTGAGATTGAAAAAATCCAAGCATTCCAAAAGCAGATTGTCGCTGAGATGGGTAAGCAAAAAATGGCGCTCCCCGAAACGGCGATCAATCCTGCACTTCAAGAAATTCTAAAAACATTCGATGCACAGTTTGCCGGTGCAGTATTTTCTGGCACATCCGGCAAAGAGTCTATGGCTGCATTGAAAGACGAGTACCTCGCAAAGGTAAAAGAGGCGCATCCTGATGATATAAAAGCAGCGGACGATTTATTTGAATCAGCCGTTGAAGCGCTCATGCGAACGAAAGCGATTGATGAGAAAAAGCGCGTCGACGGACGTGCGATGGACGAGGTCCGACCACTATTTGCAGAAGCGGGTGGTATGTCGCCAGTCCTTCACGGCTCGGGCACGTTCTATCGCGGACAAACACACGTGTTCTCAGTCTTAACGCTTGGTGGTCCCGATGATTCTCAAATTATCGACTCGATCGAGGGGAGCGGTAAAGAAGAGAAGAAACGTTTTATGCATCACTACAACTTCCCGCCGTACTCGGTGGGTGAAACTGGCCGTTTTGGTGGTATGAACCGTCGTATGATCGGTCACGGTGCCTTGGCTGAAAAAGCGCTGCTCGCCGTTATACCTCCTAAAGAAATATTCCCCTACACGATTCGATTGGTGTCAGAAGCGCTCGCATCTAATGGTTCGACATCGATGGGCTCGGTGTGTGCATCAACAATAGCGCTCATGGATGGTGGCGTCCCCATCACCGCGCCGGTCGCTGGTATCGCCATGGGCATCATGTACGAGAGCCCAACGCGCTATGCAGTCATGACAGATATTCAAGGACCAGAAGATCACCACGGCGATATGGACTTTAAGGTCGCCGGCACTAAAGATGGTGTCACGGCGATACAACTTGATGTGAAAGTTGACGGTGTGCCAGTTGCAATCATGAATGACGCGCTTGAGGCAGCAAAAAAAGCACGTCTCCATATTCTCGATACGATCACTGCCGCTATTCCAACACCGCGTGCCAACCTTAGCCCGCGCGCACCAAAAATTGTGACGCTCTTAATCCCTGTCGATATGATTGGCCTCGTGATCGGCCCCGGTGGAAAAAATATTAAAAAGATACAAGAGGACAGCGGCGTGTCGGGCATCGCTATCGAAGACGACGGCTCGATATTTGTAACCGGTGTTGGCGACGCTCCTGAAAAAGCAGCGCAGATGATCCGCGATATGACGCGCGTCTTTCAGGCCGGCGATGTCGTCGAAGGACCCGTGACGCGGATCATGGACTTTGGGGCGTTTGTTGCAGTTGGTGGAAAAAATGAAGGGCTCGTGCATATTTCTGAGTTTGCACCGTTTCGCATCGCGACGGTCACTGAAGCTGTTGCTGTGGGTGAAGTTGTTCGCGCGGTCGTTAAAGAGATAGATGAAAAGGGTCGTATCAATCTTTCAATTAAAATGATCGACCCCGAATTTGCGACGCGAAAAAATCTACAACCCGCACCAGCGGGCGAAGGACCGCATGGACACGGTAGAATGGGAGGACATGGCAATGGGCGACCATCACACAGAAACGACCGACGCTGGTAATACACCTCCGAAAGAAGTACAGATCGTACCGGCGGCTCCCGTCACGGGAGAAATAAAAACGATCCCGACGAGCGTGTCTCCTGAGGGCACACCGGTGTACCCGAACACGACACAGCTGCCGCGAATACGCACGTATGCTGCGGATTTGTCTGAAGAGATCCGCAAAAAAGGAGCGACGCTCTCGACTATCGTCGGTGCTGAGCGCGAACGATCTGCGCGCGAGCTATCACTTGATCATCGCGCTGATGAACAAAAAGAGACAGAGCGAAAACGAGCACCGTGGCTTGTTATCGGCGCGCTCATGTTGGTGGGAATCGGCGTCATCGCGGTGATCGCGGCATATATTTTTATCCCGCGCGAAGAAGTGATCATTACTGACTCGAGTTTTATTTTTGCAAACAAAGAACTCGAGGTCAGACCTGATGAGCGCATCGCATTTGCAGAGATTCTCGGTCGAGAACGCTTTGCATCAAATCTGTCGCTGGGAGAGATACAACACCTCACCACCGGTACCACGAGTGCCGCCGAGATACTCGCACTCTTCAATGCGCCAGAGTCTCTGCAGCGCGAAGCGCGCGACATAATGCTCGGCCTCCATGCGTTTGATAGAAATCAGCCGTTCATTATCATCGAGGTCGCGCAGTTTGATCGTGCCTACGGCGCGATGCTTTCGTGGGAACCAAATATGGCACGAAGTCTTGGCTCGTTTTTTAGACCATTGAATGGCGATAAAGCGGGGACGACAACTATTTTTAGCGACGTCGTCGTCAAGAACATTGATGCTCGGCGCTCGCAAAGTGCGTGGCCCATCATGTATGCTTTTCCACGCCGCGATCTCCTCATCATCACCACCAACGAATCAACGATTGCAGAAATTCTCTCGCGATTGATCGCGCGACCACTGCCAGCCGCGCAGGAAAACGAGAGTATTTGACAAAACATAAATGTATGATACAGTATTTTAATGGCAAAAAAGAAAAGTTGGGTTGAGCAAATACGGGATGTCGATGCGCGGATTGTAAAGCGGGGCAAAGAAACACACGCGGCCTCAGGGAGATACGAGAGCCTGCGCATTGCTGCAGAATGCATCGGTGTGGCGACAGTAGTGCTTGGTGTTACTGCACTCGCGGCTTCAAGCCTGGCGTTGGGTGCAATGGCTACGGTTCTCACTGGTGTAGGACTGGTCACTGCTTATTTAGCATGGAGGGCGTTTGATAGCTATGCATCGATACAAGACAGTAACCGGTACGGCAACAAGCAAGATAGAAAAAAGAAAGAGGGTCTCATTCGACGCATACTGAGGATCTCAAACGCGGGGTAGTAACCCCCTATGGTAGAGTGCGGTTAGAAAAGTGCATGGCAAAAGCGCTCACTGAAGGCAGGTACCCGGGTCGCACGGCAGGTATCGATCTCGACTACGACGCAGCGTTGGATGAAATGGCGAAAATAAATGCAGACCGACGAAAACAAGCAATGCGTGAGGTATACGGAAAAGGTCGGCTCGATCGTGGACTGATCGTGACTACGGCTCCAGTAAAGAAAAAACTGGCCTAGCCGCAACGGCATTGCCGGCTTTTTTGTGTATGCTAGAATTGAAAAGCCATGTTGACCGATGAACAAAAAACCCAGCTCAAAGCCAAGCTCCAGGAGGAGCGCGCACGTCTCGTTGCAGAGCTCCAGACATTAGGCAGTCAAAACCCCGCTAATCCGACCGACTGGATCCCGACCAAGCCAGCCGGCGACTCTTTTGGCGCAGACAGAAACGACAACGCGGACATTATCGAAGAAATGCATGAGAATAATGCTTCACTCTACGAGATGGAGGGGCGGCTCTCACAGGTCACCCGTGCACTAGAGAAGATGGACGCCGGTACCTATGGTGTTTGTGAGATTTCAGGCGACCCCATCGAAGTAGAGCGCCTTATGGCTAACCCGGCAGCCCGCACCTGTGTTGCGATGATGGACAAGGAGTCCACCCTGGCGTAAGCTTCGGGGATGGCTTTTGCACGGGTATACTCGGTTCAACCTGGATTTCCTGACTCAGATTCTGTAACTATTGAAGCAGACCTCTCGCGAGGTCTGTATTCGTTTTCAGTGGTGGGGCTCGCGGGCAAGGCGGTCGGCGAAGCAAAAGATAGAATGGCGAGCGCGATAAAACATTCTGGTTTTACCAGCCCCAAAATGCACAACCACAAGATCGTGTTGTCACTCGCGCCAGCAGATTTGAAAAAAGAGGGCACCGTGTTTGATCTCCCCATGGCGCTCGCGTACCTCTTAAGCGCTGAAGACATCACCTTTGATCCAAAGAAAATATTATTTATCGGCGAGCTCGGATTGGACGGGTCACTTCGACCAGTCAAAGGTGCTTTGGCCGCCGCTCTCCACGCGAAGAAAAAAAAATTTAAAGAAATTGTCGTTCCAAAGGAAAATGCTGACGAAGCGGCGCTCGTCGATGGCATTCACGTTATCGGCGCATCCTCATTGCGCGAAGTGATCGATCACTTAACCTCGAACAAACGATTCCGCCCGCACAAGCGCCAACAAAATGTGAACTTTTTTCCTGATTCACCAGCGATCGACATGTCGGACATCGTGGGGCAGGAAACTGCAAAGCGCGGTATGGAGATAGCGGCCGCAGGTCGCCACAACGTCGCATTGTTGGGTCCCCCTGGTACGGGGAAGACGATGCTCGCTACCGCACTCACGGGGATACTCCCGCCCTTGTCGTTTGACGAGGCAGTTGAGGTCACGGCCATTCATTCTGTCGCAGGCACTCTCGAGTCCGCCATTATTTTGGTCCCGCCCATCCGCTCGCCGCATCACACATCGAGTTATCCGGCCTTAGTTGGCGGAGGCACGGTGCCCAGGCCCGGCGAAGTCACGCTCGCGCACCGTGGTGTGTTGTTTTTAGACGAGTTCCCCGAGTTTGATCGGCGTGCGATAGAGGCACTCCGCGAGCCACTAGAAAATCGTCACATCAGCGTGTCGCGCTCAGCCGGGTCAGTGACCTTTCCTGCAAACATTATGTTGATAGCAGCCATGAACCCGCCGAGCACTAACACCGACATACGCGAAGCGGCACGCTTTCATAGAAAATTGTCTGGCGCCATTATTGATCGTATTGATCTTTGGATCGAAGTGCCTCACATTCCACACGAAAAGCTGGGCCGCGCAGGCACCGGCGAAGCGTCGGCGTCTATCCGCGCGCGTATCGAAGCCGCACGCGCTACGCAGAAAAAAAGAATGGTAAATCTAAAAACTCGTGCTACGACCAATGCTGAACTGGCTTCAAAACATTTGGACGCACGCATCGGCATTACAGAAGAGGCGCGCAATCAACTCACCAAAGCCGCAACGTCACTAAACCTAAGCCCGCGTTCGTACCACCGGATTCTTCGCCTCGCGCGCACGATCGCCGACCTTGCACAGGACACTGACGTAACTGTCGAACATATCCTCGAAGCCCTCCAGTACCGCCCCAAAATCAAGCTCGGTTAAAAAATCAACGGGGTCTATACTGCAGCCTCGCGAGTGACACAGGGACTTGCACGTCAGTTTCTGGGTACCATGCCCCATTATGCATATAAAAATTTTTGCCGTGCCTTCGCATTCTTCGAGTAACCGTGTCGGGATTCCATATGCCGTCTATAATTAAATCGCCGTAAAACTCCACAGAGAGCCCTTTTTGATATTTATACCGACGGGCTTTTGGCTCTGGTGTCGGGTGGTTTGGACGATACTTATTGTAACGAATCATGTTAGCAGTATAGTAATACCTACAGGAAAAGTAAACAAAATTGACCCCCAATTGACACGCACATATCGGACACGTATAGTGCACGTATAATAAAAAATATATGGCAGAAAAACAAAGCGCATACTCTCGAGCAGATTTTTTTGACCACCTCGCTAACAATCCGGGGAGCCGATACAACGATCTCCTTAAAAGCGGCGGGCGTGATGTTGCATACGATGCATATTTGAAAGCAGCGCGCGCAGTCGAGCCCGTGGTTGAACAACCTGTTCATGTCGAGCCGGAACGAGCGAGTGTTCAATGATGCGTGCGGACCTGAAAAAGCACGCACCATTATAAAAGAAAGAACACGAGCACTCGTCTCCGAGGACGCACCGCGTAAGCCAAAGCGAGCATACACGCGCTAAAATACTCGTATGGCCGACGCACGCATCATCGCACGATTTGAAAAGATGTTTACACCCGAGCGGGTCGCTGCGTTTTATGCAATTAGTCCAGACGAGGCAAGGCGCCGACTTGCACGCGACCAAGAGGGGACGATGACACCAATGACGCATGCCATCCGCACGGTACTCGATAAAACTGCCGACACGTCAAGAGCCTGACCGCGTTGACTTAGTCACATACCACCCCTTGCATTAAGATTGGATGAAGAGCATACTCTCTTATATCCACTATGGCGCAGTCACAACAAGAAAAAGTTGCTCTTGGACTCGTTGACCGTTTAGACCAAGCAGTAGGAAGAGTCCCTAAAGGTTATGGGTTCCCGCGTCATGTGGGTTTTGTAGACGATTTACGACATGATTTAACAAAGCTCTGGTCCCGTGCAGTGATTGGAAAACCAGCTAGTGAATCAGAATTGAAAGGAACATTAAGAAAAATGGCCATCGCTACCCATGGCATGAAGACAAGGTCTGTGCCAGGCATTACACAGTACTAATTTTTTTCTTTAAAACGGATTGGAGGCTCCGCGAACCTCAAAGTGGAGGTGTGGTCCGGTCGAGCGGCCGGTCGAACCGACCGCGCCGATGATATCGCCTTGATTAACAAACGTTCCTGCCTGTACATAGTTTTGTGAGAGGTGGCCATAGAGGGTTTGTGTCCCATTTGGATGCACGATAACGACGTACTGACCGTAGCCACCGTTGTAGCCAGACGATCGGCTCACGATGATCGTACCGGATGCTGATGCGAGTACGTTGGTGCCGGTCCTCGCACCCAGGTCGACGCCGTTGTGTCCATGGATGCCACGCGTCTTGGTACCACCAACAAGAGGACGCAAGAAGTAGCCGATGAGACTCGGGCCGCTATACTGTGTGCTCACGCCTGCTGAAACCGAGACTACCGCCGGCTCTACACCGTACGGGATGAGGATGGTCTCGCCGACTTTAATAGCGCTTTCGCTAGCCAGGTTGTTATAGTCGAGAACGTCCTCCATCTCTCCCTTGTACTTTTTGACAATAGCAGCCAGAGTTTCGCCCTTTTTGACTATGTGCTGGATACCTGAGACCGGGAGAATAACGAGGGTCTGACCGGGTTTAATCTGCCTTGCGCTATCGAGGTCGTTCGCCCAAAGGATGGTATTTGGCGTCACGTCATACATCTTGGCGATCTCTGAAAGGGTGTCATCTTTTCGGACGACGTATATAGAAATCTGGGTCGGATCCTTAGGGCCCACGTCGACGAGATCGGCGAGCCCCCCCTCGGGTCCACTCACCGGCACGAGCGCGATGTTATTTGAAAGAGCGAGTGCAAAGGTGCCCTTAACGGGATTTGGGTCAGTGTTGATCGCGGCCCGAAGAGCAGGCGTCTCTGAAACCTGGTGTATCAAAACACCCTCCGACGCCCGAGCGACTGGCTGGATGGTCTGAGATGCTTCTCTCCACAAGTCCCCCAAACTAAAGGCATGGGCAAAGAGCGGCAGTGAAAATCCTATGAAGGCGGCCGCAAAAAATGCGAGACGCGACTGAGAGGCTGTGTACTTAATGTTTTTTCCTCCTCGGGTGCCACTGGGATTATCGGGATATGGCTTCATGAAGCCATTTTAAGGTCAATCGGCAATGCGGGGGTAGGGTCAGTGTAGCCAGTCCGGGTGGATGAGTCAACCCACCCAAAAAAGTCGCCGTGGATAGTTTTATCTCTTGACAAATCCTTTGTCAAGTGCTACAATATAAGTACAAGAGCCGACCGCCTCGTGGCTCTATAATACGTGTATGCGAAAACTTAAATCTGAAGACGCATTCAAATCCCCAATCCACCAAGCTGGACGGGCTGACTCCGTTCTAGCTAGTATTGCAGATGAAGCTGGTCCAGCGCCAGCACCTGAGACGAATAGCGGCTCCGAACTCTCACCAGCGGAACGGGCGTTTGAAACAGCAAAAATGGGGGTGGTGAATGCTATCAGAGCTGGTTTTTTGGCCGAGATTGAAAATGTTAAATCGAACAAAACCGCTGTTGCGCGAATACAAAATTTGGCGAGAAAGTTTACCGAGAGCCAGTTGAGGAGCATTTTGAACGGCGGCACGCTCAGTTACAGCAGACAAATTTTGCGCAATGAGCCGGCTGAAGTTCGGTTTCCAGCAATTCCAGCTGCACAACAAAAATTTGCCCAAACACTGCAGCCCGCGTTTAGAGATCGAAATAGTGTCGACAAGAAAGTGAAGCGTGATACATACATCTATCAAGCAAAGCTTGATATCGTCCATGCTGTAAAAGGAATATTTGACCAACCAGACGCAGAAACTGCTGCCACAGCACAGTCTGCAAAAACATCCACGCAGTCAGGATCAGTAGAATCATCTAGAGCTGACTATGGGCCACTCCAACAAGAGCACATGGCCAAGCTCGCGGCAGTTATTGACGCTCTGCAAGCCAAAATCGTCTCGTATCATCAATCACTGAAGAAGAACGGGAAAGCGACCGTGCGTTCAGCTGCATTTGCAGCTGAAATGCGTCTTGCGAATATTGATTCGATGAGAAAAATTCTCATAACGGGTGAATATCCAATACAGTCGATAGGTATCATCAATGAAGTTTTTGACTTTAAGGATATAGCTGAGATGTGGAGAGGAGTCATCCAAGCTCGCCGAGCATTCATTGTTAATGAATTTGCACCGAAGTTTAAAATTACGAGTTCAGAAAAAATAGAGGAGGCAATTTCTGACGGCCAGTTGCAGGATGCATATCAGGTTAAAGCGGCAGTAAATGTAACCCTTAGAGGCGCGAAAGACGCTGAAAAGGAGGCGCCCGGAGCAGAAAAAGCGCGCGGCGTAGCACTAGGGTTGAGCGGCGACCGCGCTGAAAAAGCAGAGTCTAGCTGGGGTAAGAAATTGACTAGCTTCTTGACGCGCGTCGTTTTAGCGACCACCATCGCGATACTGTTAGGGACTCCGATTTTGACTACGCTTCTTGTTGCACTGCCAATGGGATGGATTATTGGGGCGCTCACAAACAGACTGGCCAAAGGCATGGGTGTTGAATCTGGAATGGCGAAATTTGTATTTAAGTTCAGCGTCCAGCTCGCAGCTATGCTCGTTTTTGGTGCATATCTAGGCGAAATCATGGCCGATGCAGCTACAGGCGCAGCAAACGCAGTTGACCCGTCTATTGCAAAGGATGCGTCTACGTTGTGGGAGCCACTTGGCAAAACACTTGAGTCAATGCGAGATTCTGCACAGAGTACAATTGGTAGCGCGATCGATTATGTAAATCCATTTGATGGAGCTTCTACTGACGCGGGTGCCGCGGCAGATGCAGGACCGGTGACGATAGACCGCGTCGATAATGTAGAGGATGTGAACAAGTTTTTTGAAAAAATGTTTCCTTCACTGCCAGAATTTAGACCAGACGCAGAAACTGCACAAAAAATATACGAAAACGGCGGCCGATTTATTTCTAACGGAGAAGCGTATCGAATCTATGAGACTTTGGACGGAGGGTACAATTACGAAAGAATACCGCTCAATGATGCATTCGGTGCACCAATGTGGGATGCAAATACAAGAACATGGGTAAGCGGCACACCCCAGACACCACAGTCGTACCCCGGAGTCACCCCTGAAGGTGTGGGCCCTGCAGTTCAGGACGAGTCACTTGCGTCAAGCGAGACAACGTCAGTAGCTGATACATCTCCAGCTGATGCCCCAAACGCAGCTGCACCAACTGATGGGCCAACCCCCGTCACAGGTGGTGAATCACCAGTTACACCACCGGTTGAAACTGCAACGATTTATCCAACTGCTGGAGAGGGGATGATAGGCATTCTCCAAAGACTGCAAGAGCAGGCACAGCAAGCCGCAGCACAGGGTGCGACCTTTCCAGTGCCTTCACTTGCTGATCAGCTCTTGCACGCAAACGGCACCGAAGACCTTGTTAAGATCGCCACGGACAATGGATGGTTTAATGCTGCAAACGATCTCGCTCCCGGTACACCTGACTCAATAGTCGTTCGCCCTGAAGATGCATTCTCTATTAAGCCTGACGGCTCGCTCGGTGCACCAGAAGGATTTGGAGATCGCGGTATCACTGATGACACTGGTACGTACACTTCAGAAGGATTTGTTAAACGATAAAGTAAATATGAACCAGGGCGCACCAAAAACACCGGACCAAGAGCAGCCATACGGTTTGTATCTGTCTGAATTTAAAGATATCGATATTAAAGACTACGAGCGTATTGGTCGAGAGCATTTTTCGTTTGCTGAGCCATTGAACAAGGCGATGAATGATTTGTTTGTGGATTTTAATCGAACAAAACGAAGAACTGCAAGACGTATTGCGAGGGATGACTTCGATCTCGCCTTTAGACGGCTAAGTAATCTTTATTGGCGAGTCGATGCTTTTGTAAAGGCGGCTGCAAAAGCTACCCCGCCTAGGTATGATATCGCTGCCGCATTACAACCCCTTGTTGATAAAATGAAAGTTATTTACGAAACACAGCAAGCTGTGCTAACCAATAAGATGCCGATCGATTAATCTGTGAGAGCTTGACATTTTGACAAGGCCGTGCTATTGTGTTGGAACCAAAGCGTCAAATCACTTTGGTTCTTTTTTTGAATATCATGGCATCAAAACATACAGAAAAATCGCCTGACCGAGCTCAAGAGTACACACAAAAGCACGAACTCACCAAAGCTCGTCGGCGCTATAGTAAAGCTCCCAAGGGTACCGAGGAACATCGTGCTGCTGAAATTGTATACCGACACCTTTTAACCAAATACACTGAGCACTTGCGAAACACAAAGGGCGTTGACGCTGCAGAGCATGTGATGTTCTGGGAGGGCAAGAGAATTCATTGGGAAAAATGGGGTAAGACGGCAGTCAAAACAGCGGGCGTACTTGCTGCTGGTGCATTACTTGCGGTGGGTGTATACGTTCCTGGAGGATTCGAGGCACTTGCTGGAACTGCAGCAGACACGATTTCTGCATACCTGGTGGGTCACTGGGCACAAATAGCAATGAATGTTGGTATTTCATTCGGCGCAGGATATCTCGCTCGACTTATTGTGCATGCTGGATTTAAGTTCTTGGGTGGCCCGAGCCTGCGCGAACTACAAGTAGCATACAAAGCCGCAGACGAAGCACAACGAAACGGACAGTCGCACGCTGAATTTCGAAAGACTGAGCACGGAAAAATGATTTCAAAAAGTATTGCTGCCGACAAATGGGGTAAGGGTGTGGGTAGAATCGCCGGAACTGCAGTTGGTATCACGTCCTTCTTCACCTTTGGACATTCACTTTCTCAAGAAATGTTCAATCGACTGGGCATAGAGCACGTATCGGAACGCACGTTACAATTTATCTCTGGACTCATCGCTGATGGAAGCGCTTTTGAACCAGAAAATGTTCGCGCAGCACTTGGAGCGGGTACAACAAAATTGGGGGTGCTCATTGGCGGTGTGACGACTGCTTTGCATGACACGGTATTTCCAAAAGCATCGGCTTCTGAAATGGCGCAGCCACGGGGCGGGGGGACGGCATCTGAGTATCATCATCCAAATGAAACAAAAGTAGCAAAAGAAATTAAAATACTTGGCAGCGACCCATACATCCCGGGCGAAACATTGGCTGAGCGGGCAGCATACTTTGCTGCACACTACGAAGAGTTGGTTATGCGTGCAGCTGACGAGCTTGGACGCGAAGGCGCGTGGCCACCAGAGCAAAAAGCTGCTTTTTTAAGAGCGTTTCTTGATCCTGCAAACAAACAAGAAGTACTGGAAATGTTTGGTGGAAAGGGTGACGGCGCTGTGGTGAGCGGCTCACGGATTAACGCCATGATGAACGGCACAAAACCGGCGGGTGGTATTAACGCAGCTGATGGAGCATATAAATACACAGGACCCAATGCATCTGCAGCACTTGTTGAATATGGATATAAAGGAAAGACATTTCTCATCGGCGTTCTCCGCGACTGTGGTAACTTTACAGACCTGGGCCCCATAGAGCCGACCGCGCCTGTGCCAGTCGAAGCGGCATGCGGTCCAACTGTTGAGTACACAGAAGCAACACAGAAGGACGGACAGAAGGTGGCGATCATTGAGCGTCGCGGCGTCTCGCCAACTGAAACAGGATGGAAGGATTTAAACAAAGATGGAAATCCGGACAACGTGCGTGTTGAGCGCGACTTCAACACTAAAACTGTGTATTGGGAGTATGACAGTGGCGAAGTAGCACCGGCGCTCACGGCTGAACAAATCGCACAGGATATCGCTGCTCTGGAAAAAGCAGGATTTAAGGGCAAACTACTTGTCTACGTATTTGTAGATTGTAACGGACGCAGCTCAGTTGTTTGTGTGGACATCGGCAAGTTCAATCCAAACAAGCCGCTTGCGCTTGGCGTAGTGTATGACGAACACACGAATAAACCAACCGCGATAACAAACGAACAACAGCTCGACGAGTATTTTAAAAAGTACGGCCGCTCGACGCGAGTACTTGAAGTGGTGACCCAATAGTATTTGGGCGATCTCTATAGGCTCTGCTACAGTACGACTGTGGCGCACACCTTGAACGAGGAGCAGACGAGGGCGGCAGCGCACCAGAGTGGTGCACTCTTGATATTGGCGGGAGCTGGCGCGGGTAAGACGCGCGTTATCGTCGAGCGTATCGCGACGCTTATCAAAAATGGCGTCGCGCCAGAGCATATTTTGGCTGTGACTTTTACTAACAAGGCGGCTGCGGAGATGCGCGAGCGCATTGCAACGAGGCTGCGCAGTGATTTATCGCTCTCGCCCTTTGACACGCCCGCGACATCCCCGTTTATCGGCACCTTCCACGCGCTCTCGCTCCATATCATTAAAACTTTTCACGACGCTGCGGGGCTGCCACGACGTTTCACTATTTATGACCGCGCAGACTCGACTCGTGCGGTGAAAGAAGCGATCAGGGGTGCGGGGTTTGATCCAAAGGAGTTAGAACCACGACGTGTCATGGGTCGTATGGGGCGGATGAAGGGCGACGACGTGAGCCGCGAAGACTTTCTCGCTGAATATGCGTCATCATATATAGATGAAGCGATAGCAGAGGTGTGGGAGCGATACGATGCAATTTTAAAAAAAGAGAATGCACTCGATTTTGATGACATACTCGTGCGCGCACTGTGGCTTCTCCGTACCAACCCATCTGTACGCGACCACTTTCAAACAGCCTGGGAGTATATCCACGTCGACGAATACCAAGACACGAACAACGTCCAGTATGCGCTTATTAAACTCCTCGCAGAAAGCCATGGCAATATCGCCGTTGTTGGGGACATCGATCAAAACATTTATAGCTGGCGTGGCGCCTCAATCAAACACATTATGAACTTTGAGGCCGACTACCCATCGGCGAGTCTCGTCATGCTGACGCGCAACTACCGTTCCACAAAAACCATTATCGCGGCAGCGAACGAGGCTATAGCAAAAAACATACACCGCCGTGAAAAAGAGCTCGTGACCGATAACCCGGACGGTGACCGTATTAAAATTGGCGGCTTTATGGACGAGGGGGAGGAGGCTCGGTACGTTGCGCACGAATCACAGCGCCTAATAAAAAACGGCGTCGATAAAAATGATATCGCGGTACTGTATCGAGCCAACTTTCAGTCGCGCGTTCTTGAAGAGGCATTTCTTTCTATTGATGTACCGTACCAAGTTCTGGGTACTCGATTTTTTGAACGCAAAGAAGTGAAGGATGCGCTGTCGTATCTGCGCGCCGCGCTAAACCCAGAGTCGGTCGCCGACATAAGCCGCATCATCAACGTGCCAGCACGCGGCATTGGCAAGGTCGGACTTTCAAAAATTCTCCTTGGCCAAAAAAATTCACTAGCCCCCGCCGTGCGAATAAAAGTTGAACAGTTTTATGCACTCCTTGCGCGGATAAAACATGCAGCGGAGACGAAGACTACATCAGAGGCTGTAAAGTATGCACTCACCGAGAGCGGCACATGGCGTATGTACGAGCGCGGGGATACCGAAGACGAAGAGCGTCTTGAAAACTTAAAAGAGTTGGTGACGGTCGCGACAAAGTATGACGCGCACCTCGTCGGCGAAGGCATAGACACGTTGATAGAAGAAGCTGCGCTTCAATCAGATCAAGACGAACTCGCAAAAAAAGAAGGAAAGAAAAAAGACGGCGTGAAATTAATGACCGTACACGCGGCAAAAGGACTTGAATTTGATAGTGTATTTATTGTTGGGCTCGAAGACGGACTTTTTCCACATGAGCGCGACGAAGCTGACCAGATGGATAGAGAAGAGGAGCGGCGATTGTTTTATGTCGCGCTGACGCGTGCTGAAAAACGTGCATACATGACGTATGCGGCGAGCCGACAGATTTTTGGATCACGAAACTTAACGATGCCGAGCGAGTTTATCACCGAGCTTGATCCGGCATATACTGAACTCATAAATTCTAACGACATGTACCATCGATCACACGGCGAGCTCGACGGAGACGACTACATCACCATCGTATGAAAAAACGAAACTTAAGAAAAACAGCGGCGCCGCTTGGCCAACATCTCCTCACCAACACTAAAGTCGCCGAGCGCGTAGCAATAGAGGCAGGGATTAAAAAGGGGACGCGCGTATTAGAGATCGGACCAGGCCGAGGGATTTTAACTGCAGAAATACTCAAGCTTGGTGGCATCGTCACAGCGGTTGAAAAAGATCCGATGATGATAGATGCACTACATGAGCGATTTAAAAAAGAAATTGAAGACGATCAACTTACGATACTCTCTGGCGATGCTCGCACGATTACTCCGGACGGAGTATACCCTCATGGCGGGTATGTTATCGCAGCAAATATCCCATATTATATTACAGGTGAACTATTGCGTATCTGCCTCACTGCGAACAATCAACCAAAGACCATTTCTTTTTTGGTACAAAAGGAGGTAGCGGAGCGCATCGCACGAAGCAAAAAAGAAAGCATCTTGTCGCTCTCGGTAAAAGTGTATGGAACGCCGACATATGTGACGACAGTTAAGGCGGGTAATTTTAACCCACCACCTCGTGTTGACTCAGCGATACTCGCGATATCGAACATCTCACGAAATAATTTTAAAGGGAGAGACGAAAAAAAGTTTTTTGCATTGGTAAAAGCTGGATTTGGACAAAAGCGAAAGACCTTAGCCGGAAATTTAAAAAAAGTATTCGGTTCAGACTTTGGAATCGAAGATAAAATTCGCGCAGAAGATGTGCCACTTGAACGTTGGCTTTTGCTTGCAGAAAAAAATTAATCACCCACCGCAGTTACGACAGTAGTAGGAGAAGTGCGGAGCAGTCACGTGAGAATAAGCCTTGTACGGTATGCCGGCAGCGTCGAGTTGTGCCTTGAGTGCTGTTTGATCAGAGCGCACTTCGAACACAACACGATCACCATTCGCCTGAGCGGCTGCGTATCCGTCTTTTATTTTTTGCAGACCATAGTCACTCGCTGTACAGTCTGCACGTTTCATATCGGCCGCACAGCTAAACATCTTCGCGTCCTCGCTGGAGGGGAAGGCGATATCAACGCACGTGCCGTCATAGTGGCATTGATTAGAGTGACACAAGATACTTGAGTCCTTAGCTTGAGCGGCACGACACTCTGTGGGGGACGCATACTCGTTCGCACACCCCTCCGTCACTTCAAACCCCTTTCCAAACTGCGCACAGAAGTTGTTTAAATTTTGTACGAGCGCTGGACTACACTGTGCTGTTGATTCGCCGCCTTTTGTAGGGATGGCTCCACCGTTACAATCTTCTTTAGTCGCTGGCTGACCGGTGGATGGTATGAGTGGCGCCGGCATGCCACCGCCCAAGCCTCCACCGCCACCAACTCCCGATGAGCCATGAAATTCGATGGCATCGCCGTAACCAATTATCTCTCCCGAGACCGTGCACGGCGACTCAGCTGCAGTCACACCAAGGAGCCATTGAGCCGGAAAGGATGGGGGGCCAAACATGTAGGAGAGGGTCCCGAGCAGCCACATTTTAGGACCGCCCACAGGACCAGATACCGTAGGCATCCAGAGGCCCTCGTCGCAGGTGATTATTTTTCCTGCCATACCGCCAATAAGGCCAGAAACTCCTGGTATGGATGGAATAGATACTCCTCCAGAAGAGCCAGAAGAACTAGGAGGGGTGAAAGGTGGAGGCGATTCATATCCACACGTCGCCCAAAATGCGCCGCCATTCGTTGCTTGGTCGACAAGCCCAGAGCAGTGTGAGACGGTGCACTCTGTGTAGCACAGCTTAATGTTGGTGCCGGGGAGCGTCGTCTCATCCCCGATTTTATTAAGATTAAAAAGAGAGTCTAAGAGTGAAAAGGCGTAGACATTGTTGGCGCTGAAAAACACGACAAGCACCATCGTTGCAAAAAATACGCGAAACATACTCACACCCTATAGTGTACACCGGCATATATATGGAGTACTGCACGCTATACTGAAAGATGATGAAAACCCGACGATGGGCGCCGCTTGCTGTTGCACTTGGAGTGGCGTTACTCCTCGTCGCCGGAGCGACGTACAGCGCGACCATGTTACAGGGAGACGACGAAGTAGATGTGGTCATTGCACCGCGCTCAGCGGACGGCGCTGAGCAAGATAGTGATTCTGATGGACTGCCCGACTGGCAAGAAGAACTGTACGGCACCAATGTTAACTCGGCCGACACTGACGGAGACGGCGTGGGGGATCAAGAAGAACTCGCGATGAAGGCAAACCCGACAGAATATGGCTCGACGCCGACTGAGCCACTCGCAAACTATCGCGCACCTGCTGGCCTGTCTCCAACGGAAGCCATGGCGCGAGAACTGTTTGCAGAATACAACTCAAAAAAAGTCGACGGCACGTACAGCGCGCGTGATCAACAACAAACAGTTGAAAATTTGATCGAACGGCACGTCGAGCCAATCCGCGCGTCAAAAATATATGGCGTTTCGGATATAAAATTAAAAAGTGGCACCACGGATGACACGTACGCGGGTGCACTCATCACGACACTCCGCGAATCTGAGAAAGTAGAGGTGTACGAACTTGTGCATTTTGCTCACGCCGTCGGTGCAAAAGATTTT
Organism: Patescibacteria group bacterium; assembly: GCA_038062735.1. Lineage (GTDB taxonomy): Bacteria > Patescibacteriota > Minisyncoccia > Phycocordibacterales > Phycocordibacteraceae > Phycocordibacter. The sequence goes on along the minus strand of JBBTWN010000011.1, from coordinate 2,106 downwards.
AATGGCACGCCAGAACTTGTCGCGGACGCAGCGCTCTATCGAAGCATCGTCATACAACTTGGTACCATCGAAGTCCCGCCGCACGTGGCGACCGAGCATATCGCACTTATGCAAGCGATATCAAACCTCGCTGACGCGACACAGTACCTCGGCACATGGACTGGCGATCCACTTATGGCACTTTCGTACGTTGATTATTTCACCGCAACAGAAAAAAAGATGAACACGGTATTTCAAAATCTTTTGAGTGAGCTCGACGTATGAAAAAAATACTTGCTGCATTTTTAATTCTCGCCATCCTTACACCAACGTTTGCATTTGCAGCAGAGGTTATTGATGACATGCCCATAAGCGGGCCGCGAGGCGGTGGCCAGGGCCCAAGCGCCGGTGGTGCGTCCGTATCAAGTGTGAACGGCAGCACTCCGTACGCTAACACAACAAGTGCGGCGGAAGAAGTGGGTTGTGACTCGGGCGGTTCATTGGGTGGCTCACTCGCACAAATGGTTGGTGCGGCGTTTCAGGGTATCGTCGGCAAGGGGGCAAGCGAGTTGAAAAAGGCCCTGGGCGGAGGTCTCGCCGGAAAAATTGGCGGCATCCTTATTGGAGCTGGTACGAGATATTTCAACAACCTCATCGCGACATACACTAATAAGGCTGTGGATGCGCTCAAAAATGCTGCGGGTTCTGCAATTTCGGGCGCCCTTACTGGCGTAAATATTACTCCAATGACACCGGGCGCGCAGGCATTTCTAAATTCACTTGGCATCACTGACCCAATTACGGGTATTGCAGGAATCGGCGGCGAAGTACCAGTTAACGACAAATCTGTAATTAAGGCAATTAGCGACCTCCACGGTACCGTGAGAATAATAGACGGAAAAACCACCACAATTAAAGAGGCACAAGAAACGTTGGTGACCAAAGAGTGCATCGCTGATCCACTCGTGCAGCGCATCAAACAGCAGCTTATCGCCATGATAACCAAGTCGATGCTCGACTGGATCAACAACGGTTTTGAGGGCGGCCCAGCGTTCGTGCAAAACCTACGCCAGTTTTTGCGCGGCACCACCGAGGCGGTGCTCTATGATTTTGTAAATAATCAACTCTCAGGAATTTGTTCACCGTTCCAAAATGATGTTAAAACGGTGTTGATCTCTCAGTACCAGTTTCAAGATAGTTTTCAAAAAAGAATTCAGTGTACCAGCGAGGCAACCGATGCTAGTAGTGGTGGGGGGGGAAATCAAAATGATAATGGGCCAAATGCAAACCTCGCAGAAGGTGGGGTTGGGAATCAATTTAATCTAGAAAAATTCTGGAACAGCACTTTTAACCCCCAAAACACTCCACAGGGTGCATTTCGAGAAGCTGACGCAGAACAACGACTCCAGGAGAGGTCGAAAGCAGCGGAAGAACTTGAAAAACTGCGTTATGGCGACGGATTCCGTTCACAGGAAACGTGCGAGACTGATGCTGGACTACCTGAGGGCGCAAGTTGCGTAAACGGAAAAGTGGTTCTGCCTGGCGCGCTCATTCGTGATCAGGCATCATCAAAGGTTGATGCTGGGTTTCAACAACTTCTTACCGCTGACGAAATTAGTGAAATTATAGATTCATTGATGGCGGGGCTTCTTGATGTGGCGTTCCAGGGTATCGATGGTCTCTTAGGACTTTCAGATGACGGCGGCGGCTCGGGGGGCGGCGCACGCCGGGGATCGTATCTCGACCAACTGGTGTCGGGTCCATCACAAGAAACAACGGATACTGCGCAGGACGTTATCATCGGAGATGTTAACGGGGTAGCAACCGTCGAGGCGTCATACAAAAGCCTCCTTGAAATCGTACTCGCTGCTCTACGACAAACGCGGACGGTGTATGTGCAAGTTAAACAGTGCTACACGACGCTCGCCGGTACCAACCCATCATATGCAGCATTTGCTACTGGCCAAGCACAATACGCATCTTCGACGGTATCAACGATTGTTGAACCGCTTATCAGAGAAACCGAGGCAGATCTCGCTGATAGTGAAGATGCGTTGTCGATGCTTGAAGACCTTTTTGCACAAGTACAGTCTGCGACAACGCCAGAAGCTATTAATGCGGCATCAG
>JBBTWN010000010.1:8023-59144 GCA_038062735.1 Patescibacteria group bacterium | reverse complement strand
TGACGTCGTCACGAGCGTGCAATCAGCAATTGATGAACTCAAAAAAGTTAAGGATGGTGGCGATGTCGATGTTATAAAGCAAAAAACAGAAGCGCTTTCTACTGAAATGCAAAAGATAGGCTCTGCTATGCAGCAGCAGCAGCAGTCGCAGACACCGCCACCTGCTGAGGGCGGAAATGCAGCGCCAGAAGGCGACAAAAATGAAAACTGAGCAAGCGAGCGGAGATTGGTTGGACGTGGCGAGTCCATTAGTCAAAGCACAGGCTGCGATTGATGCACTTAACTTGAAGCCAAAAGACCTTGTGACGTTTGAGGACAGGGGCAAGGATGGCCGATTATATTCACTGGGAGTCAGACGCAATCTTAAAGTTCTCCACGTGTATCGCCCGGAGGGAGTGATAGAGGTTCGTATTAATGAGAAAGTAAACCTCATCACCGGTCCCTTTAACTTCACAAAGCAAGAGGGTTTGATTTAATGTACGAAAAATCGTACAATGCGGGGATGGCACAAGACTACTATCAGACACTCGGGATAGATAAGTCAGCGACGAAGGATGATGTTAAAAAGGCGTTTCGAACGTTGGCGCATAAGTATCACCCGGACAAAAAGGGTGGAGACGAAAAGAAATTTAAAGAGATTAGCGAGGCATACGCGGTGTTGGGCGACGAAAAGAAGCGGGCAGAGTATGACGCGTATGGCCGCACTTTTGCAAGCGGTGGAGGTGGTCAAGGACAGGGCTTTGAAGGATTCGATTTTTCGCAGTTTGGGGGATTCAACCAAGGTGGGTTTGAAATTAATATCGATGACATTTTTGGGGGTTTCTCAGATATTTTTGGCGGTAAGAGAGAGCGGAGGGGGAGAGACATTTCGATTGATTTGGAACTCTCCTTTAGAGACTCAATATTTGGGACAGAGCGATCCGTCCTCCTTAACAAGGATTCGACCTGTACCCGCTGCACGGGCTCTGGTGCTGAGCCGGGGAGCAAGTTGAAGACGTGTCCGACCTGTAATGGTAAGGGGGCTGTCGTTGAGTCGCAGCGCTCACCGTTCGGTACTTTCTCGGTGAGCCGCACGTGCGCCACGTGTCATGGTAAAAAGCAAGTCCCCGAGAAACAATGCAGTGAGTGTCGTGGTGTTGGTGTCCTACGCCGTCAAGAAGAAGTGCGTATTCAAATTCCCGCAGGTATTGATAATGGGCAGGTCATTCGCATGGGCGAGATGGGTGAAGCGGTGACAGGAGGTAAGTCTGGAGACTTATATATTAAGGTGCACGTATCAGCCGATTCACGTTTTCGCCGCGATGGGTATACAATCGTCACCGATCTCCCGATCAAAGTGACCGATGCTCTCTTGGGAGCGGAGTACACGATTGAAACACTTGATGGAAAAGAGAAGATAGCCGTTTCGCCGCTGAGATCGCTTGATGAGTCTGTGCGGATCAAAGGGAAGGGTGTACCCCATGGACGAAGTGCCCGGGGCGATTTACTCGTACGGTTACGTGTCGAATTTCCACATAAACTCTCCCATGAAGCCAAAACGCTCATAGAAAAGCTCCGAATGGAAGGTATTTAAGCTTTGAGCCCTGAGAAAGGGCACTTTCTTGACACGAGCCATTGATTAATGGTGCTATTTATGATAGATTACCGTCGCCTCTTCAAGAGGCGCTTTTCATGCATTTCACCCCGGGCTCACACTTGCGTCAATATACCGTCCGGGTACTCGCGCTCATCGTGCTTATACTCATTGGTTTTTTGACCTACAATTTTTTCAGCAAGTTTTTAATTCTTGAATCTGACAAGCCATCGATGAGCGTTTCAGATATTCATAAAAAATATATATATTACCAAAGCCCGATAAACAAAGGTAAGGTCGCGCTCACCTTCGACGACGGTCCCACAGAGTACACGCTACCCATTGCACAAGAACTGAAAGAGTTAAACATTCCTGCTACTTTTTTCTTTGTGGGAGGTAATGCGATAGCACAGCCGTGGATTGCACGTCGAATACACTCGCTAGGATTCACCATTGGCAATCACTCATACACGCATCGCACCAACGTACATCAGAGCGAGACCATGATGAAACGCGAACTTTTGCCTACCGAATACATTCTTGAGACCCTGCTCGATGAGCACACCAACTACTATCGTCCTCCATTTTTGCTTTCAATTGGTTCAGACGTAACGCTGAACCCGTACATCGTGGTGCCCGAGTCGGCGCTTTGGATAAGTGACCTCGGGTTTATCCCTCTCGGCGCGGATATTGATTCTAAAGATTGGTATGCAACATCCACTGAGGCGATTATTCATACTGTCGTGACTGAACTCGCTCGGAAAGAGGGCAAGGGCGGTGTGGTCCTTCTCCACGATCGGTTTATGACTTCACAGTCAGTAGCAAAAATGGCTAATGAGATCAAGGCGCTCGGATACCACATCGTACCCGTTGACGAAATGTTGACACCGCCGACTACATATGAGTTTGTCAAAGATCTGTCACTGGGCTCGAAAGACTCTGATGTCGCCTATCTCCAATGGTTTATGTTCGACAAAGGATATTTGCCCGTGTGGGGATTGACCGGAGTGTACGACGCTGCAACGGTGGACGCCGTCGCTCGTTTTGAGGTTGATGAGCCTCAGGAAGGCGTTACCCACACGTTGTACGCGACAGGGCGTTTTTCGGGGAGCACACGTGAGGCGTTTAATGCGTTGATTAGAGACACACCAAACATGACTGACGACAATCCGCTCCTTGCGGCCTCAGGAATGATCGCCTCCACGTTTAGACACAACCTTGAGTTTGGGTACTTGTACACGCTCTCGATTCTGATTTTAATTATTTCATGGGTCATTGTGATCTCGGCGGCCCTGATTGCACTCAAGCTCGTCGTGGTTGTCCCACTACACTTGTATAGAATGCTTCGCCCGATTCGATCTGTGACAGGGCCTCTAGAGATAGGAGCGACGGTGCTCGTTCCAGCGTATAACGAGGAAGAGTGCATCAACGCGACGTTAAAATCGCTCATTGCGCAGACCAATGTAGCGCTTGAGGTCATCGTTGTTGATGATGGTTCCAAGGATAATACGGCTCGTGTCGTTGAGCATGTGCAGTCGGAGCCGGGTGGTCACCGTATCACGCTCATTCGCATCGACAATGTCGGAAAGCCCTCAGCGCTGAATGTTGGCCTCAAGGAGGCGAGTCGTGACATTGTGGTCACGGTAGACGCTGATACCATCCTCGCTCCCGACGCGATTTCAAAATTACTCACTGCGTTTACGGATGAGACTGTCGGGGCGGCCGCCGGCAAGGTGTATACGACTGGCGAAGAAACCGTCTACGATATCATGCAGTCGACTGAATACTCGATCGGTCAAAATATTGATAAGAAAGCTCTCTCTATACTGAACGCGGTGCACGTCGTACCGGGCCCCATCGGCGCATGGCGGCGTGAGGTACTTGATGAAATTGGTGGATTTCAACTCGGCACCGTTGTGGAAGATCAAGATACAACCCTCGCGGTCTTAAAGGCTGGCTATCGTATCTCGTACGTTGAATCAGCGCACGCGTTTGCTGAAACACCACAAACCTTGGGCGATTTTCTCCGCCAAAGATACCGATGGACGTACGGGACACTACAGTGCTTCTGGAAGTATAAGTGGGCAATACTGACGCGACCGTTGACAGGCCTTGGTTGGATGATCATCCCTGCTATGTTTTTGTACGGCATTATTCTTCCACTCAGCTACTCTGTCGTTGATGCCGCGCTCATACTCGGTATTGTCTCTGGCGCGTGGGAGACCTTAGTTCTACCAGTCATCGTGTTTATGATCTTCGACACACTGTATTCTGGCGTTGGTACCTTTGGCGAGCGAAATTGGCTCCGCCTGACGCTCTCGGTACCAGTAACGCGCTTTATGACCCGCTACATTGCGTTTTATGTACTTGTGCAGGGGCTCGTCACCGCGAGCGAGGGTAACGCGGTCTTATGGAACAAGGTGCGCCGTACGGGGGATCTCCGACGTTTGTTTGCCTCTATGCTTGGATCAGTAAAAGAACCAAATAAATAAGTATGAACATTGGAAAACTATTTTGGATTGTCTACGCGCTCTGTGCACTCTTTATTCTTTTTTCAGTGTATGGCATTGTCGGCTTTCTCGAATACACCGCGGGTCCTGAAATAGTGCTCGCCGACACCGATACACCCGCACAAGCAAATGATCCGTTTCCGTTTGATGATGCGTCACCAAAAGTTCCAGCAAATCCGATTATTTTTACCGACGATTTTACCTACGGATGGCAGAGTGCAGTTTGGGATTCTGATGTGCGTGCAACAGTAGAATCAGCATTCAGCGGCACGCGATCACTCCATTTCAGAACACAGGTCCCGTGGGCCGGCGTTGTGTTTGAATCACGTTCACGGCCGTCTACATTTAAGAGTATTCAGATGGCAGTGCACGCAATTCAAAACGGAGAAGGCATATACATCGAAGCAAAGGGAAAAGATGGCCGCTCGATAGGGCGTGCGCCGCTCTCTTGGTACTACCCAAACCACACTCTCGTAAAGGGGGCATGGGTCTTGCTCTCGATACCTGCCTCGCAGATTGGCATTCAGGGAGATAATTTCGGCTCGTTCTCTTTGGTGTCGGCGCTACCAAGCGAGGCATACGTTGATCAGATTTTGCTTTCGACTGCGCAGGTTGACTGGCCCGTGTATATACCGCCCATCAATAGCTACGACGTCCCGCTCGTTATCACCGGTGGCACGACACTACCGTACAGCGTAGACAGCGCGTACACCAATTGGCGTCGATTGTATGGGTTATTTACAACGACCACGCCAGTGAAAACTGGTTCAGAATTGTCTGAGTTTGGCTCACAAGGTTCCTTGGCAGTTTTTACAGATGGTGGGCAGTTTGCTAACTACAAATTTGAATCAAAAATTAATTGGGGAACGGGGGATGTGTTTACGCTGGTCGCTCGCTTTAAGGATGAATCAAATTATGTTTCTTGCGCATTCGCCGATGCATCAAGCGGTGCTGCTCTCTACATTGTGAAAAAAGGCGAGTCAACACGCCTTGGCGAGACGCCACAGCTGCAGCGGCCGCAGATAGACGCCATGATCAATCGGACAAACGCGATCGAGGTTATCGGTAACACCGTCGGCTGTTATGTGGACGGCGTGCGTGTGCTCGTTATGACGCTGCCGCAAATAGAGCCCGTAGGCACTGTCGGCATTGCGACGTGGTCCAAGCTACCTAAGAACTTCCCGCACACCATCCTCAATCTCCACGTTGAAGTTAAATAGTGTTGGTGACGTATTTGTTTTAGTCCGCAAAGTGAGTGCTCTAAGCATGATCTCTCGCAGGCCGGCGGAGGCCGAGAGCGAGCGCGACGACAGCAGTCGGCGACGCGTATCATGCGTGGGCAGCTCACTTTGCGGACTACGTATGCGAGCACCTGCATCACATGCAAATGGCACGAGTCGATTTCTGCTGAAATCGCTCTCTGCTCTCGCCTCCATCGGCTCCGAGAGGCCATTTGCACATGACGGCAGATGCCCGCAAAGAGCTCAAGAATTTTGACGTATACTATAAGTCATGGACGTTGGTGCATACCTACATTTGGCGGTGTCATTGGTCTTGGGCCTCGGCTCAGACGCCGTGGTTTTTGGTGGACTCGTTTTGGTCGCTCTTGCTATCGCTTTTTTTCTCGGCCGCGATCATATCCCGGCGCTCATTGCGGGCTCCTATGCTGCAGGGCTTATATACGTTGCTTTTCCATACGCGAGTATCCTTATGGGTGACGCGTATCTTTCGCTTGCATTCTTCCTTGTGCTCACGGCCCTTGCGTCGGTTGGTTTTTCCGGCATGTCATCGTTCTTCGCGTCCGGCATGGGGCTCTTGAGTACCTTTGTCTTGTGCGTTCTCGCCGCAGGGCTAGTCGCGTCGAGCATACTCGCGCATATCGGAGAAGTGCAGGCGATCTACACGCCGTCAGCCCTTGGCCTTATGCTCTTTGCTGGGCAAGCATATTTCTGGTGGCTCGTTACACCCATCGTCGGACTTGTATTTTTTGGTCGCGGCTAGGCGTCAGCGCTTTCCAATTTCATTGATAGCGCCAGCCGAGATAGTAATGGTCGATGCAGAGAAGTACGGGGTCAGTGAGTCGGTGTCAGTGGTGCCGTCTTCAGTTAAGAACACTGATGAGCCAGATACGTCAGTGTTCGCCTCTGGGATAGGAAAGATGCCATAGCCAAACTGAGAGCCCCAGAGCTCGATATACGCACCGTCATCTATATCAAACTTGAGTGTGCGGTTGGAGCCCGCGATAGTGATGTCGCCATGAAGTTGTATCTCGACCGACTGGCCCTTGTCGATTTCTATCCACGGCTCAATAACTGCTGTGTAGTAACGGCCGTCTACCTCTGTTGGGTATGCCGTGCTGTTAACGTAGGCAGTAACGTTTGCGACGTCTGATGGCCCTGCAGAGCCGTTCTGACTCCACGTCACAGACCGAAGTTGGAGTTTCTCATTAGTTCCGGCAGTGACGCGGATAGCTCCAAAGCGAACATTGGTGTCTTGAACATACTGTGTACGATTTCCTCTTGGGTCATCAATGCCCAGCGATGTGTAGCCGCGACCGATCGCCAGATTAGGAAGAATGACTTGAAACGTCCCGATAATTGGAAGCGCTACGCCTGTAAGCTGGGTTGATGCATCGATTGATTCAACGCTAAACCCCGCAGCCTGTGCAGCGTACGCCAAGACATCCCACTTCATGCTACCAACAACGGTGAGCCTCATGGTTGTGTTTGCAGGGACAGTGAATGGTGTTTTGAAAATAACAGAGCTGTCGCTTTTAATATATCCATAGGCGAGCTCGGTGTTATCTTCATCAAATAGTGATATAAAGTCAAACGCCTGGTTTTGTGCCGGGCCGATGCGCCGTACGGTGATCGATTTCACTTCAACGTCAGTGTCTGGAGCGGTGAGCGTGAAGTTGGTGAAGGGGACATACATCGCCTCCTGCGCCGCAATCTTTGTGGCAGGCTGGGCGGTCATCCCGACGACAAGTCCGACTGCCTCTGTTGATGTCCCTTGGACAGCACCCATTTTCGCTTTTGCGGCACAGAGCGTTTTAACGTGTGCGAGTGTTGCGGGGCCGACATGGCCCGTGCCCGTGGCTAGCCCGTTTGGAGTGAGTATTTCTGCCCTGTATTTATTCTGAAACTTGATGACGGCTGCCTTCGTTTTGGCTCCAAAGTAGTTAGTTTCATGTCCCATCGATCCGTCGCCGCTTACAGCGACGACCGTGTCAGTGTCGGTATTCAGTATTTGTTGGAGTGCACGCACATCTAGGTGGGTGACACCTGCTTTAAGTACTGCTGATGGAATAGAGGCACAGCTCGCCGCGTGCAAAGTTCTTGGAAAGGTGACAGACGACGCTATGAGCAGTGTAAAAAAGAGAGCGACAGTAAACAGTCTCGTATGCATAAGCCTGATGCCACTATACCTTGTAATTTGTCCCGTCAAGCAGTAATTAACAGTGCATGGCCGTAATTGCTACATGATAGAATTCCAATATGAGTCGGGCATTTTGGGCGTGGCGAAGAAAGGGCGCACAGCTCGCGGGCAGGGTAGGGCTCATCGCCGTCGGCTATGGGGGCAAACACATAGAAGAGTTCATCTTTGACTGGCTGTTATATGGAGCGATAGTCACGTACAGTACTAATTTATACGGCCCAGTGTGGGGGAGTTTACTCACATTTGCAACTATGGCTCCGCTCTCAGGCATCATGTGCTATCTCTATATACGCGTGTACGATTGGGCTGAGAAAGATTTTTTTGGTTTTGAACTCGCTAAGCAGGTTCGCGACAAACAGTACCGGCGCGGTTTTTTGTCCTTGGTGCACCGCATCGCCGAGTGGGGGGACATACCCGCTTTCTTTGCATTCTCCATATATTTTGATCCATTCATGACGACGATGTATCTCAGAAAAGGCGCAGAAAAGTACAACGGCATGAAGCAGCGTGATTATTTAATTTTCTTTTCAAGTGTCATTGTGTCGAACGCCTACTGGACGCTGCAGCTCACGGTCATTGTCGAAGCGGCCAGATATATATGGTGTTTGTTTTCGACCGCCTGCTAGATTGACATTCACTTGACATTGTGCTATAATGATTAGGTGAGTAAAAAAGAGGGTAGTCAAGTCGAGACTCGTTTTGCGGGCGCCCGGGCGGTGCCCGAGGCGAGCACTCGTACCCGAGAACCAATGGTTCTCGTTGAAACGGTCGCACCAGAGTTTGTAGATCGTGCGCCACAAAGATTCGCAAGCGTTAAAAAAATTGAACCACCAGCAAAAGCCGAAGTTGCAGAAGAAAAAGGAGCAAAGCGCGCAGCGCGCATTGGTGTCGGTGTCACCGTTAAATATTGGTACGATCAGGCCTTTGATAACGGTGTATATCCAGCTGCAATTTTGTGGGCTCAGCAAATATTCGGTGCCGCTCTCGGTCCTTTGGTTGCTTTTGTTCCACTGGGTATCATTTCTGCTCTCGCCTCTTACGCTGAGCTCAAAGCATATGACTGGTCAAAGAAAGATTGGCTTGGGATTGAGTTGGTTAAGAAAATTCGAGAAGGTGGAAAAGGCGAGGGACTCATCGCACGCTTTGCGCGCATGGGAGACATTCCCGCCTTTTTCTTACTCTCTATATTTACCGACCCGTTTGTGACAACTGCTTACCTGCGTAAAGGCTCTGACTTTGGTGGCCTCTCAAAGCGCGATAAACGAATATTCATAGCGAGCGTCTTAGTGTCGAATCTCTACTGGACCCTCCGCTGGACTGCCATCATCTCCCTTGTTCAGCTTGCCATAGCTACATTCAGCCTGCCTGTGCTTCTCCTTTTGTCAGTGCTACCCATTTCGGCCGTCCTCTATAAGCTCTACGGCAAGTACCTCTTCGGTAATCCCAAGAAGAGGTCCAAGGAGGTGGGTGCGAGCAAATAATATTGTATACTAGCAAGGTACACAACTGATCATTGGAATGGACAATACCATTACTCAGACAAAATGGATATTTTTGGTAGTTTTCATTGCGGCAGCTCTTACTGTCGCAATGGCATTTAACAAGTATTATATTCAGCGTGACTATCTTGTTTTTGCCAACGTATCATGCGACCCTGGCCAGCACTCTTGCTTTATCGGCGATGGCGAATCGACTCCAGATTATTACAGTATGATATTCAAGAGGGCTTATCTCATCCCGCCATGTGACGCCTGGGCAGATGAGTGTGCGGAGCTCACCTGTTTACCCTCTGATAGCTACGGGTGTACCCATCAGTTTTGTGACCCAGCTAGTGATGAGAATTGTACTTTGGCTTCACCTCAATAAATTATGCAAAGCACAGATTTATATACTCCACTTGATGAAGCACTAAAAGAGCTAGAGCGTCGACAAAAGGATCCCGATTTGCGTAGGAGGGTTGAAGATTATTTTGAACTTCTTCCGACTTTTGAACCTCTTCATAGCTCTCCGCGTATAGTTCTAGCGAGACCGCTCTTCTCACCCTGCTTTGAAATTTTAAATTACCTTAAATTAGAAAAGAAGATTGGAATGAAAACACTGTTCTGCGGATTTAATGATGACATATTTACCGTGTTAAATCCGAGCAAGCTGAGCTTGGGACAGATGATGTTCTTCATGGAAGAACAAGATGGCCAAAAAAGGATAGTGTCTAGTAGGACTATTTTTCCGTTGGAAAAGTATGACGGGTTGCGGATTTCCTCAATTATTACTGATTCAGGCGAATCGCTTGTGGATTTGCATCATCGGCTCCTCAAACCGTACGTGTCAGATACAAACGTTGAAATTAATGACTATTCAGATTGGGCAAAAAAGAGTTTTGGGTTCGATCCCCGATTTCCGTACCTAAGGTATCTTGGACTGTTCATTTACAATGGGATTCTGTTCGAGAATTTTTTAACCAGCAAGAATGAAAAAAATTTTACTGAGAGACTCGTCGTGCCTGCCTTTGAAAGGATCGTGGACGAGTTCGGGCTTAAACCACTTGTCGTCCCGCTTGAACCGGTGGAGGTTGAAGATGAGTCATATTGGAATTTTTACCCCGCAGAAGTTCAAGATCAGTTATGAACATAGACTATAATATTTTTTCTAATATTGACACCTGCGTTAGAGAGGTTTCTGAGGTACTACCAATAGTCGGATATACTCATATACCACCAATGGTAGTAGCGTTAGTTTTTGCTATTTTTGCACTCCGTGGCACTAATAACACGCTAAGGTTAATAGCCGCAATCGCATTTTTGTACGCCTTGTTTGTTCTGTTCGACTACAGTCAATATATTTTTCTTGATCGAAGCTCGCTAATCATGTTTACATGGTCAGTTCTTGGGCTCATTGCAGGACTTCTTTTTTACTCAATGCATTGGTTTGTTCATGAATACCTTACTGGGAAGAAATTGCCTTGGTATTTTCACTTTATCTGGTTTCTAGCACTAGTTCCAGTTTTGTTTTTTACACCTAGTGAGTTCAACCTGGAGGGTTACGATGTTCAAGCGTGTGGTTCAGTTGAACATCCGCTTTTTACTGCATACTATTATTCTCTTGGCCTTCTCTCTCTTTTACTAACGATAGTATCCATTTGGATATCACGTAAGAGAAACGGCACCATTGACTTGCCCTCACTATCTGCAAGAGTCACTGTGGTATTCGGTGCCGTCCTTTTTATTTGTATGTTTCTCTCGACTGGCTACCTAGCGAGTTATCTTGTTGATCAAGGGATATATGAGAATTTCGAATTAAGCCAATATGGAATTGCTTCCATGGCACTATTTATTGGCATGTTGGTGTATGCAACTGTCCGTTATCACGCTTTCAATCTTAAACTCGTTGCAGCGCAAGCGCTGGTTGTGGCGCTTGTTATTCTGGTAGCGTCAGAGTATCTCTTTGTTGTGACCTTCACCAGTCAGCTCCTAGTTACACTCACGCTCGGTCTCGTCATTGTTTTCGGTTACACGTTGGTTCGAAGTGTTATGAGTGAGATTAGGCAGCGTGAGCATATCCAGATGCTCGCAGACAATTTGAAGGAGATAAACACGAGTCAGGAGGCGCTGATGCACTTTATTGGCCACGAAGTGAAGGGCTCGCTGACGAAGGCGGTCGGCGGTTTTGATGCCATAGCAAGTGGCGGCATTGGAGACGCTGTCTCCGATATTAAACAGTATGCGCTGCGCGCGATGGGCGAGATGAAGAAGGGGGTCGACATGGTGACGAACATTCTTGATGCTGCCAATTTGAAGGAGGGTAAGATGGAGATGAAAAAAGAGAAGTTTGATTTTGTCGCTGCGGTGAGTGAGATAACTGCAGAGCTCCGCCACATGGCTGAGGACAAACATCTCACTCTGTCTGTCTCTGTCCCGCCAAAGCCAGCGATGATCATGGGGGATAAAGAAAAGCTTATTCGTCACACGCTCCGAAACTTAATAGAAAACGCGATCTATTACTCTCCAACAGGCTCAATAGTTGTGCTTACGAAAATTGATGACGTGGCTAAACAAGTCATCTTTTCTGTCACTGACACTGGTATAGGTATAACAGCAGAAGACATGAAAAAGCTTTTTAAGCCGGGTGGCCGCGGATCAGATTCTCTGAAGGTCAATCAACATTCGACCGGCTTTGGACTTTCGATAGCGAAGGGTATTGTGGACGCTCACGGTGGCATCATCTCCGCCTCATCCATTGGCGCAGGCCATGGCTCCACCTTCACTGTCACCCTGCCACTTGCAACAGTTTAGCTTCGGCGGCGGCGAGGGAGAAGATTTCGCGCATGAGGACAGCGACGTCGTCGCCTTGGATGATGGCACCAAACTCCTCGCGAATGGAGATGAGCGCGAGGTAATCGCCGTATATATAGACATCTGACTTAATATTGAACAGTTCGAGCGGCACGCGATGCCGCGTGCCTTTCATGTGCCCGGGGAGGAGTGATGGCACATCAGAGACCGGCTGGATAGCAAAGAGCGACGTACCTTGTGCAGTCAGACGTTCGAAAAATTCACGCTCATAGTCTGAGTTTGCCTCATCAAGCGTGTCCGCAGGGAGGAGGGCACAGATAGAGCCTCCCTTTGTTTTTGTTGCAATTTCGTCAAAAACTGACTTGATTCCACTCCAACCTTCAAAAAAACGCACCGTTGGCTTAAAGCGAAGTGTCTCAGACATGTCGTGGAGGGTTGGCACGACCTCATCGGCGATTTTTTCTGTTTCGCGACACTCTTTGAGCCGCGCGTCGACAATACTCATGAGCATATCCGGGGACTCAGCTTGATACTTTTTTGCATCTCCGTCATCAGTCGACGAAACAAAACCCTTTTCAACCAACTCATCGAGCAGCATGTATGCGGTGGTGCGGTTGATGCCTGAATTTTCTGCTGCCTCTTTAGGCGAGCTTACACCGTTCTCTAAGAGAGCGACATACAATTTTGCTTCTTTCTCAGTGAGTCCAATGTCGATGAGCGAGTCGACAATCATGGCTGTATGTTCATCCGTTTTACGTTATTCCACGCGAGATCAAATGCGGCCTTCATCACCTCGGCGATTTCTTTACTGTGCACCTTAATCGCATAGCGGTGTTCGTGCGACATGTAGGCGACGTTGTCGTCAAAGATAGCGAGGTCGCAAGGAAACTTGTAAAGCTCTTTCGGTACCAAAACTGACTGATCAAGTTTCATGATGTTCATCTTTATCATGGAGCTTGCGGCGGGTCCCGTCGGGTGAAGACCTTTCATCGCGAGCCCATAGAGGTGACGCTTCAGTACATATTTGGGGAGGTAGCCGGGGAGCGTTTTAAAGATTTTTTCAGCGGAGGAGGCGACACGCATGAGTTTTTCTTTTGAATTGAACGTGTCCTCAAAGCCCTCGATCATGCCTTCTTTTCCTTCAAGGAGTGTTATTTTAGGTCGGAACTTTGCACCTTTGTACTCTTGGCGCAACTCTGGTGTAAGTGCCTCGAGGTCTTGCTTCAACATGCGAAACTTATCTGCTTTCTCTTTCGCAATTTCTGAAAGCTTTTCAGGTGACGATGCGGTGTAGCGCATAACGCCGCTGTTCGCTGCTATACGAGCGAGGCCTTTTTTGGTGAGTGACTCAATAACAGGGTAGATGGAGCTCCGGACGATATCAGTTTTGTCAGCAAGCTCACTCGCAGTCAAATCACCACTTTCGATGAGCGACACATAGATGGCTGCTTCTTTATCTGAAAGTCCAAGCGCAACTAATTTTTGGATGAGAGACATTGTTATATCCGTTCAACATCAAAAATTATTCCTCTAATCATCTATACATAGTATACACAAAAGCCAGCAAATAAGCCAGTGTTTGCGACGCTTCCTTGACAAAGGTATCAAAAAATTGTATTCACCTCTGTTATCCTTTGACAACACGTGCGGGGGGCGTACAGTGACGGCATGAAACACTCCACTTCCAATGGTTCGGTCCCCAATGGAATTTTTTATTCAATTATTCGCGCTCGCCTCACGGGGCCAGCACACTTTGTGCTGGCCTTTTTTGTTTTCTCTCAAGTTGGTATCCCGTATGCGTTAGCGTTAGATGAGGAAGCACCCGCGCCCGTTGTTGAGGAATCGCCAGTCGTTCTTGAATCACCGGCGGTGCCAGAAGAGTCTCCGGTGATTGAGGAAGCACCGGTTGTACCTGAGGTGCCCGTAGTGCCAGCACCAGCAGAAGGTGTGACAGCCGAAGAAGCACCCACTGATCCAATCACTGCACCAAGTGATAGCGTTGAAGCAACTGGAGCGGAGTCACTGTTAGAGCCAGGAGCACTTGATGTGCAGGCGCAAATGTCACTGTCTGCGAGCAAACTCCTCATTTCAAATGAAACACAAACACGACCGCCGAACGCTGACCAGCAGACCGGAGCGTTCCTTTACGCTATCCCTATTGAGGTGCCGCAGGGGAGAAACCAAATGACACCATCAGTTTCTTTGAATTACAACAGCCAAACAAAAGTGAGTGGGTCTTTAGTTGGACTGAGCTGGTCCGTGAGTATCCCCACCATTACGCGCCTAGCCAAGCGTGGTATAGACACGCAGTACGCATTTAGCGACTTCACGTCGAGCTTTGACGGAGAGCTCGTATCAACGAGTGGCGCAGATCCAACCGCATTCGGCCCAAAAATTCTTGATGACGCATTTCGCACGTATTCGTACTCGGGTACGAGCTGGATAATGACTGATAAAAATGGCACGCGGTACACATTTGGTGCAAGTGCATCAGCACGTGCTGCAAACCCAGCCGATAGTGCGCAGATAGGTGAGTGGTATCTCGAAGAAATACGTGATACCAATCAAAACTTTATCAAATACGAATACACAAATATAAACGGACGAGTGTATCCGTCCCGCATCATCTATACCGGCAACGGGAGCACCAATGGCCCATACGAAGTCATTTTTAATCGTGAAGGTCGTCCCGACCAAAGTACTTCATACAAATACGCGTATCCGATGCTGACTGCCGAGCGCATCGCATCGGTGAGCGTTCTCTTTAATGGACAGCTTGCGCGAAGTTACGCACTCTCGTACGCGTCGAACTCAAGCGGCAGAAGTCTTTTAAGTGCAGTCACAGAGACTGGTTATTCTGAGGGCGGCGCGGCGATAACACGGCCTGCTGTTCAGTTCTCATACCGTGGGTCAGTGGGGTGGTCTGCGACTCAGTCAGGGCTGGGCTCGCTCCCACAGTTGGCTGATAGCACGGGTAAGGATCAAGGGCTGCGTATTATGGATACCAACGGTGACGCGGTGAGTGATTTTGTGCAGGCAGTAGAGGGGCAGACGGCATATCGCTATGCCGCTCCAGATTTTAATCAGATGCAGCTCAACTCATTCCCTGCATTTGTTGATGCAAGTAAAAATGATCTTGGTATCGCTATGGTTGACGTGAACGGTGACAACTATACCGACATTGTAAAAGGTAAACAGCCAACGCCCGCGACGGTCTATCTCTTTAGTAATGCTGGCGCCGTCGGCTATTTTGCATCGTCAACGATTACAAACGCACCACAGCTCGTTGATGCGGATGGTAATGATCTCGGCATCCGCTTTGGCGATTTTAACGGTGACGGGTACATGGACTATATCCGCGCTCGTGAGGGTAACACGGTTTACCTCTACCTCAACAATGGCGGCTCGGGCTGGAACAGTCAGATACAGCTCACCGGCATTATGTTTTTTGTTGATTTGAGTGGCGCTGACACTGGTGCTCGCATCATGGATGTAAACGGTGATGGACTCGATGACATACTTGCACATAAGGACGGCGTTAACACCGAGGTGTATATCAACAAGGCAAACGGCACAAACTGGGGAGGGAATTATATTATCTATAATACTGACCCTAACCCACCGCCAACAACGGCCAGCGCAACAGGAGGCGACGTCGGTACACGCGTGATTGATATAAACGGTGATGGCCTCAGTGATTTTGTGCAGTCGTCGCCATCTGCAGGACACTACACGTACATCAATACTGGCAACGGTCGTGAGTGGAAGCGATTTGACTATTGGGCACAAGACATTGTTGATGCGCAGGGCAGAGATATGGGCTATCGTTTCTACAACGAAAATAACGATGGCGTCCCCGACATTCTGGTAAACGGTGCACTCAACTTTGGTGGTAACGGAAAGCGCGTTTCAGATAATATCGGTCCTGAAGACGAGCTCTACAATGTAACGCTTTCAACAGGAGGTACTATCTCGCCGAGCTATCGAGGAACGAGTGTGGCGAATACAGTGCTTCGAACGGTCAAATCCATCACATACCAGCCGATGTCGACCTCGCTCGCGTACGCACAAGGCTTCTCGTTTGGGTATGGCGTGTATCGCATCGCGCCGTTCGATAGAAAGTTTGCTGGGTTTTCAAAAGTGGATCAGTTCGACACCGCAAATAACTTCACCGCGACAGAATGGCGTACGACGTTTTATCACCAAGGTAATGGGTCAAACGTAAATAATCCAAATGAGCTCTTCGATTCAACGACCATCGGTGACGTCAACGATGTGCCAGAAAAAATGTACAAACCATACCGCATCGAGATTATGAAGCCGGGCCAAGGCCTTAAATATGTTGGCGTTTCGCTTTGGAACACGACAAATCTTGGCAATGGTCAGACGTTTGTGCCTAAAGCAAGCGATATGCAGCTCGCGTATGGTCCGTCCGTTTCGATTCATGACGATAGCGCAGTCGAATACGGCTATAGCAGCGCAACGGGGAATCTTCTCTCCGTCACCAACCGTGGCAAGGTGGCTGGCGACTGGAGCGGAACGTTTACGGATATTTCTGGTGATACTAAAACAACAACATACACCTATGCAACTGGCTCGGGCGTCGGTGTTCGTGGCAAGGTGTCGACTGAATCAACGACGAATAACGCGGGCACACAAGTGTCCGAGACCCGCCACTTCTACGACCTTCTTGGCCTTGGCTCTGTGAGTATAGGTAATGAAACAAGAACCGAGTCGCGCGTAACTACCTCCGCCCTCATCAACACAACAGCGACATTCAACGCGTACGGAATGCCCACTCAGACGAGGGATGCTAATGGAAACACAACACTGTATGAATATGATTCTTTCAATCTATACCCAGAGACCATAATAAATGCGAAGAATCATGAGACGCAGTACACCTACGGATATAAATCAGGCAAGCCACTCACTATTGTCGATGCAAATGCCGAGATGTCCTCATTTGCGTATGACGGGTTTGGACGGGTGCTCAGTGAATCATCGCCTGACCCAGTGACACCGAACGCACAAGTGCTAAAAGTCGGGTATACGTATGTTGATACACCGACGGCAGTGTCGGTGAGAACTTCTCGTTTTCTTGATTCTGGAAATACTGCTGACTCCTATGTGTTTTATGACGGCATTGGGAGACGTATACAGGAAAAGGTTGAGGGAGAAAATGGAACGTGGATCACCGCTGACACCATATATAACGCACAGAATAGGGTGGGTACAAAGTCGCTACCGTACATAACAACACAGGTAGTCGCGACTCCTCCAACAACAGTGTCGTCACTCGTAACTACGTTCACCTACGATGTGTTCTCTCGCGTGCTCGCGCAAACGAATGCACTAGGTACCACGAACACGACGTACCAAAACTGGACAAAGACGGTGGTCGACCCGCTGTCAAACATCAAAAACTATTACTACGACGCGTATGAAAATCTTGTCCGCGTTGACGAAGTGCTTAATGGCACGACGCTTGCTACGCTCTATGGATATAACGGTATTGGAGCTCTCACTTCGATTACTGACGCGTTGGGTAACGTACGATCATTTACCTATGACATGCTTGGTCGTCGCCTCTCCGCACAAGACCTACACGCGTCGTCAGATGTAACATTTGGTACGTACACCTATGGCTATGACAACGCAGGAAATCTAACCAGCAAAACAACGCCAAACAGTCAGTCAATCTCATACACCTACGACACGCTTAATCGCCAACTCACCGAGGATTACACTGCCGCAGCTGGAATCGAAACCTCGTACACGTATGACACGTGCGCGAACGACAATGGCATTGGCAGACTCTGCACCGCGTCATCAACGGGTGCGATAGAAACCCGCACGTACACACCCACAGGCCTAACCAAACAATCGACTCGGACGATATCTGGACAAGCATTCATAACGCAATATGGCTATGACCGGCAGGGTAATGTGATTTCAATCACGAACCCAGACAATGCCGTTGTCCGATACACGTATGGCACCTCCGGTAAGGTAGAGCAAATCTCGAACCAAGAAGCGGGTGCAGGTTCGCCGACGACACTGGTCAGCACTATCGATTATGCGCCGACTGGGCAGCCCACGTATCAAAAATTCAACAATACGACTGAGTCGTGTCTGACATATGACACAAACGCTCTCTATAGGTTAGTGGGTAAGCGCACGACTGCAAACGGGTATCCATGTACTTCAGTCCCGTCGCCACTCTTCACTGAAATGTCGACCACAACGTATCAGACGGTGTCTACGACGACGTATATAACTTCATATATATACGCAACGACGACGACCCGATTTTTCTCTACATCGGGTGATGGGTTTGTTACTTCGGGTCCCGCAAACGGTACGTGGGCAGTTCAGCACGACAACGCAACGGGGACTGCAGTCTCGTACACGAGCACAACGGGCGAGGTCGGCGTGTACGATGACACGCCAACAGCTAACTCACAAAGAAAAATTCGGCGCATGTTTCTTTCTTTCAACACGTCAGCCATTCCGGACACGGCGACGGTGACGTCAGCAACTCTAGGATTGCGCGCTACGTCAGTGACCAATCAGTTCAACGATGGAAAGAATTATCTAAATGTCCACAAGGGTACTCAGGCAAACACGACATCTTTGGTGACGTCAGACATAGATAACTGTGGCGCGCTCACCAATCCAATCAAGGGGGCAACTGATAAGACCATCTCGACATTCTCAACCAGCGGATACTCGACCATGCCTTTGAACACTACGGCCGTATCGTGGGTGTCAGCAACGACGACTACTAAGCTCTGCCTGCGCGAGGGACATGATGCAGAAAACATTCGACCCTCAGGGCTCACATTGACCGCTAAAAGCTCTCGAGTTACTTTTAGACAGAGCCAGTACACTGGAACAGGATCCGATCCATATCTTGATGTAACGTATGTCACTGCAACCGCATCGACAACCGCAACAACGACATCCATGCAGGTGCCTGTCACTGCGACAACAACTACATACAATCTTATTCAAGACCTCTCGTATGGGTATGACGCGGTCGGAAATATTCTAAGCATCAACGAGAAGGCGCCGACTGGTCTTGGTAGAAGTGTCGCGTACGGGTACGACGGACTGTACCGCTTGACCAGCGCGTCCGCTACTGCATCATCGTCTCCCTATGCACTAACCTACACCTACAATACTGTGGGCAACATGCTCACCAACGGTGGTGTGTCATACACCTATGCGGGCACGGGCTATGCAAATCCACACGCACCGACGATGATTGGACCTTCGTCGCTCTCGTATGACAACGCGGGCAATGTTCTATCGCATGCCTCGTCATCTTACACATGGGACTTCAATAACCGCATGTTGAGTTCAGCAGGCTCAAACGGTGTAAGTACATATGCGTATGACAGCGTTGGTCAGCGCACTATGCAGAGTGTTAGCGGGGTCGCAACTAAATACCCATCACCATACTTCAATACGAACGGCACACTGGTCACAAAGCATATTATGCTCGGCGACATGCCGGTGGTTACCGTTACTACTGGAGGAGCAGGTGGGTCGACCTCAACCACAACGACACACACTGTATATGCAGATGCGCTCGCACCGGGCTGGAACGACTGGTCTTGGGATTCAACACGAAACTTCTCTAACACAACGCCTGTGTACGCAGGGACTAACTCTATCTCTGTCACATACACTGCGGCATGGGGTGGGCTCTACTTAAATCATGCTGGAGTCAGCACGGCGTCTTCAACTCATATTCAGTTTGCGATTCGCTCTGCCGCTGCGAATCCCGTGATTGACCTTGAGGTGTATGGGGTTGGTGAAGTATTTCTTGGATACATACCACTGTCGAGCGTTCTCCCCACTATGGCGGCGAACACGTGGTACGTTGTAAGCGTTCCGCTCTCTAGTGTTGCTGCAGTAAACACCACCATTACGGGTCTTATGTTTGTAAAGAATAGTACGGGCACCATCTACTACGACGACATCAAGGTTGTATCTGTGGGTACTACTGGTGGCGGCACAGGATCTGCAACAGCGCAGTACTTGTATCAAGACCACCTCGGTGGCACATCGTTGAGCGCAGATGCGGCAGGAAAGATAATTGAAACTGCAGATTACATGCCGTTTGGCGCGCCAAGACTTACGACCAGCACTGGCGGGCCATATGAGCAGCGTGGGTACATTGGTCAAGAGTATGACACAACAACGAGTCTCTCATACCTGAACGCCCGTTACTATGATGGCGCACGCGGTCAGTTCATGAGCCAAGACCCCGTCTTCTGGGGGGTTGGGCAGTCAAAGGATGGACAAAGAGTTTTGATGAGTCCACAGATGCAAAATTCTTACAGCTATTCTGAGAATAATCCAATCATAAAAAAGGACCCAGATGGAAGAATCGGAGTTCTCGCACTGTTTGCTGTCGGTGCTTTGGTCAATGTGAGCCTTCAGGGCTTGGAGGATCTCTCATCAGGCAATGAGCTACGCTGGGAGAATTATGCTGGTGCTGCGATAGGTGGTGTTGCTGGAACAGCGGCACTTTTATCGACAGGTGGTAATCTATTTGCAGCAGGTGCAATAGCGCAGGGCTCAGAAGAGTATGCGTCGCAATGGCTTAAGGCAGCCACCGCTAAGGAGGGTGGAAGTGTAGATTTCATGTCAGTTGGCGGGACAGCATTAGCCGGAGGAATATTTGGTAAGATTGGGTTACCCGGTCTTAAATCAATAACAGCAGGACGAAATAGTATGGAGGCAGTAACAAGTCAGATAATAACGAAGTTATCTAACGGAACTATTAAAAACTTTACAGCGCCAACTGCAAGTAAGATTCTTACATCACAGTTTCTTACTGGGCTTCCACTGTCCTTTGCTCTCAGTGGCTATAATGTATCGCAGTCGACGGCGGTAATGTCAGTTGCAAATTCATTCGGCTTCTCTTCTCTTTCCTCCATTCAAGCGAGCGCTATAGAGATGGTTCGCTCGGCCTTCAGTAAATAAATGAAACTGAATCTTAGGACAAATTGGGGTTGGTATGCCGCTGTACTTGCAGTCATCGGCCCCTTTATTCTAGTTCTTCTCATTGATCCAGATTGGCTTGCGAGGGTAGTTGGACTATCGTTATTATTTGCTGGATTATCAACCATTGGATTCTGGCTTGCGCTGGGGCCACAGAAAAACCTCGGTGTAGATGGGAGAGTAATGTGGCCGGAGTACATTATTAAAGTGTATGGCGATAACGTGTATCTCGGTACGCGACTGCTGATACTTGTGCTTACTGTGGCACTTGTTTACTTCTTCACGATCCCGATTGCTCAAGATGTTATCGTGACGGCCACTCGGGGCGGCCCTGAATCAAAAGTGAGCACTGTAGTTGAGATAAAAAGCACTTTGTTTATTTTTCAGCAAATTAGTATTAACGATGAACCGCTCGTTAGTGGGGCTGAAACGTTGTATGCGTGGTACTTTGTGCCCCGACAAATTCTTGCCAACAGGACGTATGTTTTTCAGTTTTTGCCAAATTCTAGGATTGTTGTCGGCGCAACTATGCAAGAGTAAGTGTTGACCGGGAGCATGGATTGTGTATAATCAGAATATGAGAGACGGATATCGTAAACGGCAGGTGATTGGGCACGCATGGTGGCAGGGCGCTAGCTTTACTATCCTCACCGGAGGTTGGCGTTCGGCCTAGACTACACACTGAACTAACCACACCCCTCCTTGTGAGGGGTTTTTGTTTATTTACATTTTCACCAAAATCAACATGACAGCACTAGAAAAATTAGATACGCGACGAGGTCGGGCACCCGTAGCCTCGCTCACGGCACTCAGTAACTACGTCAGAACGAGGATGCCGAGTGTACTCGCGATGAACCCGAGACAGGTGAGCGTTGATGCAGAGCGATTTGCTCGAAATCTTGACTTTGTACGCAAAAAACCTAGTACGCTGCCACAGAATTTGCGCAGACAGGTGATGGTTGATTTGAAAATGCTTGAATCAGCCATAGTACATTCAGGGCTTACAGCCCCAAGGTCGCTCACGGCGCTCATTGATGCTCTCGCCGGTCCAAACGAAGTGAAAGGGCTCACCTACGAGGATATAGTACTTACTAACAGAGAGCGGACGCTACGTCCGAAAATGGTTAAGAAAAGTATCGTTGCAGTTCCAGGGCAAAGGAAAATGAGAACATTTACCAACGGCGCGGTGGGCGCGAGCGAAGCACAGTTCTACAAGCACCACGCAGACATCGAGGCACTTCTCGGTAAGACAATAAAGGCGGTTCGGAGAGCGCTCAATGCTATACAGAGTGGCAGGCCGCACAACATTAGTGCTTTGTTGCCGACAATACGCAGAGACCTTGACCGTGTCGTGCATATGACATCGCAGTCAGGCGCAATGCCCTCGGGGCATTTTGGATTGTTTAGAACTTTTCTTGGTTCAAATGTCGCGCGTGGTGCGCGTGGTCCCAGCGGTGCTTTTACGGCGCGTGTACCAACACTGGAAGTGATGCTTCGTGGTAGCAATGGACTAGAAGCGTCGTATAGAAAGTCACTGGATGACCATCGAGCGTATCTGCCGCAGAGGGATCGTGCAGGACTTGAGAGAGCACTCGGCGGTCCGTCACTTTCAGATGCACATAAGAAAAATCCGCGCTCCGGAGAGATACTCGAGCTTATCCAAGTGCTTGACGGATTTTTCTCACGGTTTCGTTCTGCTCATTACGGTGCGGTCGCCAAACAAGTCCCAGAAGCGCTCCGTGGCACGGTCCCCGGCACGGCCGGTGAGACTGACGTTGCGGGCTATCTCAAAACAAGAAGAAACCAGCCAAAACCATGGATACAAAAAGTGTGAGATTATTCATTATATAACCTATGCAGAGAATACAACTAGCAGAAGGGCATGAGATATCAAGAATCCTGAAAGGACACTGGCAGGTAGCCGGTGGGCACGGCGCCATAGACCAAGCACAAGCCATAGAAGATTTGTTTGCATTTGTGGATAGCGGCATAACCACCTTCGACTGTGCGGACATCTACACGGGGGCAGAGGAACTTATCGGTGCCTTCCTTAAACAATATGAAGAGCGATATGGAACAGAAGCAAGAAAACTGATTAAGGTTCATGACAAGTTTGTACCTGACCTTGCCATGCTCCCTGATGTTTCGATGGAGTATGTCGAAAGTATTATTGATCGTTCACTCGAGCGACTTGGTCTTGACGCGATTGATCTCGTGCAGTTTCATTGGTGGGACTACTCGGTGGCGCGCTATATAGAGACGGTTGGGTATCTTAAACAGCTGCAAGACAAGGGGAAGATACGACACATCGGTGTTACAAATTTTGATCTCGCGCATCTGAATGAAATTCTTGATTCTGGAGTGACTCTGGTGAGTGCGCAGATCCAATACTCGGTGCTCGATCAGCGTCCCGAAGGTGCTTTTGCAAAGTTCTGCGCTGCGCACAACATTAAACTCCTCTGCTACGGGTCACTGGCTGGTGGATTTTTAGGAGAACGATATCTTGGGGCGGTAGAGCCTATGGAACCGCTAGAGAATAGATCACTCATTAAGTACAAACTCATCATTGAAGAGTTTGGCGGCTGGAGTGCATTTCAAAAACTTCTCAGTGCGCTTCATGAGATTGGTCACAAGCACAATGTAAGTTTGGCAAACGTTGCAATGCGTTACGTACTAGATAAACCAACGGTGGCGGGCATCATTGTGGGCGCACGAAATAGTTCTCACCTCGCAGACATTGTAAAGGTTTTTGATTTTGAGCTCGATGCTGATGATATGAAGCAGATTCAATTGATGATTGAATCTGCGCATAAAATCCCTGGAGAAGTGTACGAGCTAGAGCGAGACAAAAATGGTCGGCATGGCAGCATTATGAAATATAATTTAAATAAAAAATAATTATGACCACTCAACATGACGACTCGTTCACCTTGTTTGATCTGAAAGTTGAGGTTATTGCAGGAGACAAAAAAATGGTGTGCTCGCACAACGCTGGTGACTATTTTGAAGTGCAGGGAGAGAACATACTCTTGCCTCCCGGACAAGCATTTTCTCAGTATGCGCTCGCTGCTCTTATTCCGTTTTTGCCGGCAAAGCAGCGCGTTACGCATGCAAATGATTGGATGACGACGGACGCGATTATTGCGTGTCCTGATCCGCACTGTGGTGCAAAATTTAAGATCACAAGAACGGGAAAGAGAACCTTCCGACACTCAGAGGTGACCGTGGTCCCGTTGAACGGAGCAAACTGATATACTGCACCTATGGCAAAAAAACGAATACTCACTGGCGACACGCCAACCGGAAAGTTGCACATCGGCCACTACGTCGGGACGCTTGAAAATAGAGTCAAACTGCAGAATGAATACGAGACGTTTATTCTCTCCGCCGACACGCACGCGCTGTCCACGTTGTCAAAAACACCCACGGTCATAGGCGAGCATACCTTTCAAAATGTGCTCGACAATCTCGCCGTGGGTCTTGATCCAAAAAATGTTGTCTTTTGGACTGAATCTGGTGTGCCTGAACTTTATGAGCTCGCCGCCATCATGAGTATGTATGTGTCGCACAATCGTGCACTCAGAAATCCAACGGTAAAGGATGAAATAAAAATGAAGGGACTGGGCGATCACTTTTCGCTTGGCTTTGTAAATTATCCCATTTTTCAAGCCGCTGATATACTGGGCGTAAAGGCGCATCTGGTCCCCGTCGGTGTTGATCAGGTGGCGCACCTTGAGCAATCGCGCGAGATAGCGCGTGACCTGAATGCAATCACCGAGACTGAGCTCTTCCCTATACCAGAAGTGTTGGTAGGGAGGGTAGGAAAGTTAGTTGGTACCGATGGAAATCCAAAAATGGGCAAGTCCCTCGGCAACACGATATACCTCGGGGAGAGCAAAGAGGAGGTGCAGAAAAAAGTCATGGGAATGTATACAGATCCTATGCGTATTCGCGCGACAGACCCCGGCACCGTTGAGGGTAATCCTGTATTTATTTATCTTGATTTATTTGGCACAGATTCCGATGCGTCAGCGGTAGCAGACTTTAAGGCGCGATATGTTGAGGGTAAAGTGGGGGACATCGAAGTCAAACAGTATCTTGCTGGTGTTATGGAGCGATTCTTGGCACCAATACGCGAGCGCCGCGAATACTTTGAGGCTCGCCCTGACGTGGTGCGACAAATAATGATCGACGGAACTCTACGAGCTCGCGAAGAAAATGCACTGACTCTCAAAGAACTTCGCACCCTTTTAAACTTAAGCGTATTTGTCGGCTAGTACTCCTCGTGGCATACTAGAGAGATGACCGCACAGCGAACTTTACTACGTGACTTGTCGTCAAGCATTGGACAGGAAGTCCTTATTCAGGGCTCCGTAGACGTTCGACGTGACCAGGGAAAGATGATTTTCTTTGATATCCGTGACCGGTCGGGGAAGGTGCAATGTGTGGTGCTGCCCGGGTCAGAAGCTATGGAGACGGCCAAGCGGCTTCGTCCAGAATGGGTTGTCGGCTTTCATGGCGTGGTCAACAAGCGTCCAGAAAAAAATGTAAACCAAAATGTACAGAATGGAGATGTAGAACTAGAAGTAAAGTATATTGACGTGCTCTCTGAAGTTGCAGAGCTCCCGTTTGAGCGTGATGCCGATGTGAATCTTGATACTTGTTTGAACTACCGGCCCTATACGCTTCGGAGCGAAGCAAACAAAGCAATATTTAAACTCCAAGCCGCCATCGTTGAAGAATATCGACAGTCATTGAGGCGTCAAGAGTTTGTAGAGTTTCAAGCGCCAGCGATAGTCGGCGGTGACGCTGAGGGTGGGGCCGCGGCATTTAAGGTCGGGTACTACGATCAC
Source organism: Patescibacteria group bacterium (assembly GCA_038062735.1). GTDB lineage: Bacteria > Patescibacteriota > Minisyncoccia > Phycocordibacterales > Phycocordibacteraceae > Phycocordibacter. The sequence continues at coordinate 33,463 of JBBTWN010000010.1, read as the reverse complement.
ACAGGATTTCTTGCTACGAGCCCACAGTTCTATAAGGAGATCATGGTTGGGCCATTTGAACGATCGTTCACCGTTGCTAAGATTTTTCGTGGTGAAAAGCACGCGACTGCACGACACTTATCAGAATTGACGCAGATGGACTTTGAAATGGGGTTTATCGAAAACGAGCTTGAACCAATGGCCGTTTTGGAAACTGTGGTTCGCGATGTCGTGAGCGAGGTTGGCTCAACACATAAAGATATATTTGAAGCGTTTAAAGTGCCAGTGCCAGCCTTGGGCAAGAAGTTTCCAATTCTTACGCTCCGTGAGATACAGAAAATACTGGGAGTCAAAGAGGAAGACGATCTCGTGCCAGAGGACGAACGCCGAATCTGTGAATGGGCGCTCAAAGAACACGGTTCTGATTTTGTGTTTGTCACCAGATTTCCGACAAGTGTCAGAGCGTTCTATACCTACGAGGATCCAAGCGAGGCACCGTACTCTCGCGGATTCGATCTGTTATTCAGAGGTCTTGAAATAAATAGCGGTTCTCAGCGTATACACAATTACGATATGCTTGTCGAACGCATCAAGAGTCGTGGTATGAAGCCTGAACTCTTTAGCTTTTACTTGCAGGCATTTAAATATGGCTTGCCACCACATGGAGGCTCATCTACTGGCCTCGAGCGCTTTACTATGAAAATGCTCAATTTACCAAACGTTCGTGAAGCGACCGCATTTCCGCGCGATATGAACAGAATTGATAATCTTCTTTCGAACTAATGCAAAAATTACAAAAACTTAAACCGGGAGACAAGGTCGCCATACTCTCGCCAAGTTTTGCGGCAGCAGGGAAGTGGCCGCATGTGTATGAACTCGGTCTTTCGCGTTTGCGAGACATTTTCGGACTGATCCCTGTCGAATACCCAACGACAAAAAAGATTGGCGCGAGCACTGACGAACGGGCGAAAGACTTGATTGATGCATTTCAAAACCCGGATATTAAAGGGGTTATCGCGACCTTGGGCGGCAATGATCAAGTGACGTACATCAAGAATCTCTCCCAGGAGCCGTTTGCCAATAATCCAAAACCGTTTTTTGGATTTAGCGACAATTCACATTTTGAAAATCATCTGTTCCTGGCCGGCGTACCGTCCTTCTATGGTGGATCAATCCTCACGCAATTTGCGATGCAAAATAAAATGGACGACTATACCGTTGAGTATTTGAAAAAAGCTTTTTTTGAAAATGGAGAAGTCGAACTTGTTGCGAGCGACACATACAACGATGTCAATTTAAATTGGAATGACCCAACAACACTGACGCAGTCGCGTGTGTACGAGAAGAATGATGGTTGGCATTGGGACGCCCATAGTGACGGCGCCGGACTTTTGTGGGGTGGCTGTCTTGAATCCATTGATGAGATGCTCCGCCATGGCGTGCCTATTCCAACTCACGAGCAATTTGAAAACGTTGTGTTGATGACGGAGACATCTGAAGAAATACCAGAACATGGATATGTGCATCGTGTGTACCGAGCGCTTGGTGAGCGCGGTATACTCTCTCGCGTGCAGGGCGTTCTCGTTGGTCGGCCCAAAGCGTGGGAGTTTAACAAACAGCACACCGCTCCGGAGAAGGACGTGTATAGAAAATCGCAACGCGAAACGACGCTCGCCGCAATCCGCGAGTACAACAAAAAAATTCCTGTTGTGCAAAATCTTGATTTTGGTCATACTGATCCACAGATACCAATGCCGTATGGCGGAGTGGTCATCATAAATTCTAAAAAAGCTAGTATTAAAGCCATATTATGAAAAAACAGAAAAAATCAGTTCGTCTGCCAACCGGTGTTACACCGACTCGATACTCTGTGCACATTAAACCTGACCTCGATGCTTTTACGTTTGAAGGAGAGGAGATAATCGCTATTCACATTACAAAAGCTACAAAAACCGTCACGCTTCACGCCGCCGCACTTGACATTCGTTCAGCAGAACTTGTTCGTGGGTCAGAGCGCATTGAGGGCGCTGTCAGATACGACGCTGGTCTTGAGACTGCTACAATTACATTTCCAGAGATACTAAAAATAGGCAAGGCGAGTCTCGCGCTTGTGTGGACTGGTATTTTGAACGATGAGATGCGCGGACTGTACCGCAGTCGCTATACGCATGACGGAAAGGAGTACCACATGGCGACGACTCAGTTTGAGTCCACTGATGCGCGCCGCGCGCTCCCGTGCTTTGATGAGCCGGAGCACAAGGCGGTGTACGATGTCACGCTCACCATACCAAAAGATCGGACCGCAATTTCAAACACACACGCGATTGATGTGAAGGAGCACGGTGTGTTTAAGACGATACGCTTCGCACCAAGCCCAAAAATGTCTTCCTACCTCTTAGCGTTTATCGTCGGACATTTTGAACACATCGAGGCGACGACGAAGCGTGGCGTCAAAGTACGCGTCTATGTAACGCCCGGTAAAAAACATCAAGCAACGTTTGCGCTCGAATGCGCAGTGAAGTGTCTCGAATTCTACGAAGGTTATTTTGGCATCGCGTATCCACTTGCTACTGCTGACCTTATCGCGATACCTGATTTTGCGTCAGGCGCGATGGAGAATTGGGGGGCGGTGACCTATCGCGAGTCGGTGATACTTGTCGACGAAAAACACTCAACGAACAACACAAAAAAATGGGTAGCGCTCGTTATCGCGCATGAGCTCGCACACCAATGGTTTGGAAATCTTGTCACCATGCGCTGGTGGACTGATTTGTGGCTGAACGAGGGATTTGCATCGTATCTCGAGTACGTTGCAGTGGATGCGGTGCACCCGGAGTGGCACATTTGGGACACGTTTGTACACGAAGAGGGGGACCGGGCGATGCGGCTCGATAGCCTTAAGTCAACGCACCCCATAGAAGTTGAGGTGCATCATCCAAACGAGATCAGCGAGGTATTTGACGCCATATCGTATGCGAAAGGCGCATACCTCATTCGTATGCTCGAGCATTACATAGGTACACGTGCATTTAGAAAGGGCCTCTCAAACTATTTGAAACAGAACGCATATGACAATGCGTCAACACAGGATTTATGGGCTGCGTTTGAACGTGCGAGCGGAAAACCTGTCGCAAAAATAATGAATAAATGGACCAAGGTAGGTGGCTACCCTCTGGTCGATGTTGCGGTGAGGGGCACCACAGCGGCACTGATACAATCTCGATACATTTCAAACACCACGCGAAAGAACGATAAAACACTATGGCCCATACCACTCACCATTGAGGGCGAGTCGATCAAAACACAAACGTACCTTATGGATAAAAAACGTATGACCATACCTGCGGGGAAGGGCTGGCTCAACGTGAATGATGATGAGACTGCGTATATTCGAGTTCGCTACGATGATGCACTGTTACAGCGACTCGGCGAGGCACTCGACTCAGGGCGACACACGCTTGGATCAACAGATCGGTATGCGATTATTCGTGATGCGTTTGCGCTCGCTGACTCCGGCCATCTCCCGACAGCAAGAGCGCTCTCACTTCTCAAGCACTTCGAATATGAAACAGCATACGTTATTTGGTCACAGATAGTTGAAAATCTTTTGCACTTAAAAAACCTCTACTTCGGCACAAAGTTGTATGAGCGATTTCTTATATACGCACAGGATGTCATTGAAGAAATCTATACGCGCGTTGGGTTTGACGCTGTCAAAGGTGAGGCATTTGATCAACCAATGCTCCGGTCGCTTATTCTCAACTGCGCGATGTCTGTTGAGCTTCCGGATGCATTACAGCGCGCACGCGTGTTGTTTGGCACATACACAAAAACGGGGAAGGCTCTGAACCCAAACATACGTGGTGCTGTCTACGCCGGAGTTGCAATCGCGGGGAGCGCCGTTGACTACAAAACACTAAAGAAAAAATTTGAAACTGAAACGTTGGAGGAAGAACGTGATCGTTTGCTTCGCGCCCTCTCGATGACTCGCGATGCGAAAGAACTTGAAAAAATTATGATCTATGGTTACTCTGCGCGTGCACGAGGTCAAGACGCGCTCAAGGTGACTCGGCTGGTCTGGTCCAACCCCCACGGACGCGATGTTGCCTGGAAATATGTATCAAAAAATTGGACTGCGATAGCAAAACGATTTGGCGGGGGACACGCATTCCCACGTTTTATACCATCCGCAAATGGCGAAACGAGTGATAGACGTGCGCACGACATCGAAACATTCTTTAAAAAACATAAAACTCCAGGTCTCGAACGAACGAATGCACAAACCTGTGAACGAATCCGTGCCAACGCCGCGCGCGTGAAGCGCGACATACGACCCATCGATACCTTCCTTTCGGCATAGCACGTTCCTTCGCCGCGGCATGCTACCATCGAAACATGGATGCATTTACAGTCCGACAGGGAGAATTTGAGGGCCCGCTCCATCTGCTTTTGAATCTCATTGAAGAGCGAAAGATGCTTATTAGTGACGTCTCGCTCTCTGCGGTGGCCGACTCATTTCTGACGTATATAAAAGAGAAAACTGCGTTTCCTGTCGGTGAGGCATCCCAGTTTATTGTAGTAGCAGCGACGCTCCTCCTTTTAAAATCACGAGCGCTCCTCCCGGTACTCTCTCTCTCAGACGACGAAGAGGGTGACGTGCATGACCTCGAGCGACGTCTCCAGCTTCTGCAGATTATCCGAGGGGCTGCAAAGGAACTCTGGGCGCGTTCGCGTATGTTCATCGGCGGCGGGGTGAGTATTACCGACCCGCTTTTTACGCCAGCACCTGACTTAACCCAGGTGGCCCTGCACGATGCGCTCGTGCGCGTTCTTACTGCGGTGCCGATGCCGCACGCGCATGACGAAGTCGAGGTACAGCCCGTTATCTCATTAAACGAAATGATTGATCGGATGGTAACGCGCGTGCAACAGGCGCTCTCACTTTCGTTTAAAGAATTTGCAGGAGGCGCTACAGATCCTCGAGAGGTGGTTGTCGGTTTTCTCGCGCTTTTAGAGCTTGTGAAGCAAGGTTTTGCGCATGTGGACCAAGATGGGCATTTTAACGATATTAGGATAGAATATGCAGGAAACACCTCAGTGCCAAAATATGATTGAGCTAGCATCAAAAATCGAAGCGATTCTTCTCTATGCTGGTGGATCCATGTCGCTGAAAGAAATCAGCGCACTCGTGAGTAGCAGCGTGGCTGAGGTAAAAGCTGCAGCTGGCGAACTCCAAACGCATCTTGAGGCGAGCGCATCTGGCATACGGCTCATTAATGATACTGGTGAACTCGCACTCGCGACCGCCCCCATGCATCAAGAACTTATTGATGCGCTCAGGCGTTCAGAAATCGAAGGGCCGTTGGGCAAAGCCGGACTTGAAACACTTTCGATTATTTTATACCGCGGCCCGTCAACGCGCGCGGATATCGAGTACATCCGCGGCGTCAATTCGCAGACGACACTTCGCTCTCTCATGATGCGTGGTCTCATCTCACGTGCTGAAAAACAAGGCGACAGAAGATCCTTTGTCTACAGTATTACCACTGAGGTTCCTGCGTATCTTGGCGTTTCGAGCGCGCACGAACTGCCTGGTTTTGCCGACGTTCGCGCACAAATGGATGCGGTCCTTGCGGCTCAGCCAACGGAACCAGCATGATGCGAATCGCGTACGTAATTGTTGGTGGTGTATGCGCGCTCGCGCTTTTTCAATCTGAAGTGGCAGCGTATACGCTGCTTTCGTTTGGAGAATCACATCCGGTGCCGCTGTGCACCGGGCTTGTTGCGCCGGCACTTGAAGCAAAGGCAGCCTATGCATTTGACGTTCGCACCGGCAAAAGTATCATCGACGTTAATGCTGATGCATCGCTGCCGCTTGCATCTATCACGAAACTCATGACTGCATACGTGGCGCGAGAGACATTAGGACGAGGTGCGCAGGACGAGATTGATGCGATGCTCATTGCATCCTCTAATGAGACCGCGACCGAGCTCAGAAAAAAAAGCGAAGCGAGTTCGCCTGACCCACAGTTTATCGATCGCATGAATGCTGCGGCCGAGCGATTTGGATTTACGACATTTAGCTTTTTAAATGAAACGGGCCTTGATGTATCATCGACAACGGCGGGTGCCTATGGCTCAGCGAGAGACGTCGCTCGTTTTGCTGCAATGCTGGGAAGCAGTTATCCTGAGCTCGTCGAGCGGTCCGTGCGCGCTGATTTAGAAACCGCACACAACACCTCACTCCTTGCAGCAACACTGCCGGGCGCGCGCGTCTCAAAAACTGGCTTTACGGACCTCGCAGGCGGGAATTTGGTCATTTTGTACGAGCCAGTGCCGGGGAGGCCCGTCGCGCTCTCCGTTCTCGGCTCTACACGTGAGGGGAGAGAGAGCGATATGCGCGCTTTGATAGGGGTGCTCGACCCATATATGCGTCGTGCTATCCTCTGTAATGAATGATTGATGAAACTTTTAAGGTGTTTGTTCCCGCGGTTATCGCTTTTGGGGTAGGCATTGTCTCGACCCCACTTTTAACGAGCTATTTGTATCGCTACAAAGCGTGGAAAAAGGTAGGCGGAAAAATGGCCCTCGACGGATCAAAAGCTGTCGAGTTCGATAAGCTGCACGCCGAGAATGAGACGCGCACGCCAAGAATGGGGGGAGTCATCATTTGGGCGAGTACTATCCTCACAGCCCTGTGTATGTGGCTCATTGGAACATGGGCTCCAGAGCGTTTTGGATCACTTGATTTTGTCTCTCGTAGTCAGACGTGGATCCCACTCACCACGCTCATCGTCGGGGCTTTGGTCGGTCTCATGAACGACATTCTAGATGTGTGGGACAAAAGTACGAGCCGCGGCATCCCGCTCTCGGTCCGACTCTCCATCGTCACTATTCTTTCGCTCCTCATTGGCTCATGGTTTTATACAAAACTCGGTGTTGTCGCTATCGGTATTCCATTTTTTGATGTTGACTTGTATCTCGGATGGCTGATTGTTCCGACGTTCGTGCTCACGTCTCTCTTTTTATATGCATCAGGAATTATTGATGGCATTGATGGACTTTCGGGCGGCGTGTTTGCATCAGTCTTCGGTGCATACGCATTCATTGCATTTCATCAGGGACAAATCGACCTCGCAGCATTTTGTACGACACTCGTCGGCAGCATTCTTGCTTTTTTGTGGTTTAACGTCCCACCCGCGCGCTTTTGGATGACTGAAACGGGGTCCATGGCGCTCACACTCACTATTGCGTCGGTCGCTTTTCTTACCGATCTCAAGGGGGCAGGGAACGGAGTCGCTGTCCTTCCCATCGTTGGTATCTTATTAGTAGCGACCGTTGCGTCAAGCGTTATCCAGATACTGTCAAAAAAAATATATAGAAAAAAAGTATTTCGCATTGCTCCCCTGCATCACCATTTTGAGGCTATTGGCTGGCCATCGTATAAAGTGACTATGCGTTATTGGATTTTATCTATCGTTGCAGCGATAACGGGAGCAGCGATTGCGGTTGCAGGATAATCGTATGAGGGCACGGCGCGTTGATCGGCTGTTTGTAGGGTTAACGGCAGCAATTGTTGGTATCGGTCTTATCACGTTCGTGTCAGCATCTTTGGGCTCAGTTATTGACTCGAGTTCTGAATTTTGGCGCTCGCTCTTGCTGCAGTTTGGATTGGGGCTCGTGGGCGGTGTAATCGCACTCGTCCTCGCATTTTCTATCGATCCGAAGCGTATTAAGCGTTGGTCGCTCATTGTATTTGGCGCGTCACTTCTGTTAACCGCAGCTACATTTATCCCCGGCATTGGACTCACCCTGAATGGCGCGAGCCGTTGGATAGATCTCGGTTTTACGACCTTTCAGCCTGCGGAGCTTTTAAAAATTGCATACGTTGTCTATATCAGTGCGTGGGCATCTCGTTCCGGTTTTAACATTACACGAGTCAGTGAAGGACTTTTCCCATTTGCACTCATAACGATGGTCCCGATGGTGCTTCTCTTACTACAGCCTGACACAGACACGGCGCTCGTCCTCGCTGCGTCGGGTATGACGATCTTGATCGCAGCCGGCCTTCCGTGGCGTCAGTTCTTTTTGATTGGTACGGTGGGCGTACTGGCCCTTGGACTTCTCGTCATGGTGCGGCCATATCTTTTGGAGCGAATGGAAAGTTTTGTCTATCAAAACGCTGATCCTTTGGGCGCGGGTTTTCAACTGAACCAAGCACTCATCGCCATCGGCTCAGGCGGTACGTGGGGGAGGGGATTTGGGCAAAGTGTACAAAAATTTACGTACCTCCCCGAAGCTGATACCGATTCGATTTTTGCAGTGTATGCCGAGGAGTTTGGATTTGTTGGCGCACTGCTTCTCATTGTGCTGTATGCTCTCTGGACTATTCGTGGTTACTCGCTCGCGATTACCGCGCTCACTCCGTTCACACGGTTTCTTATCGTCGGCCTTGTCTCATCAATAAGTTTACAAGTATTTTTTAACATCGCCGTGATGACCGGACTACTTCCTGTCGGTGGACTCCCGCTCGTGTTCATGAGTCGTGGTGGCACCGCACTCTTGTCTGCGCTACTCGCTGTCGGTCTTATTCTCGGCGCGCACGCACGTAGAAGCGCGTAAGGAGAAATGGTATACTCACTACCATGAGGATTGTATTTACGGGTGGGGGAACGGGCGGGCATTTTTATCCCATCATCGCAGTCGCCGAGGCAGTGCGCGATATCGTTAAAGAAAAGAAATTGCTTGAACCAGAACTGTACTTTTTTGGTCCCAATATTGTAGATGAACGAGCACTCTACGATAACGATATTCGTTTTATTCGCTCAAGAGCGGGGAAGATGCGCCGTTATTTTTCTATCCAAAACTTTTTTGACTCGTTTAAAACTTTTTTCGGTATTATTACAACTTTTGTTATGTTGTATCGACTCTACCCAGACGTTATTTTTTCAAAAGGCGGATATGGTGCGATGCCTACATTGATCGCGGCAAAATATTTGCGCATCCCGGTGGTGCTTCATGACTCTGACGCTGTGCCCGGCCGTGCGACCATGTATGCAGCACATTTTGCAAAAAAAATCGCACTCTCATACGACGACGCGATCGAGCACATCGCTGTAAAAGATCGCGATAAAATCGCCGTAACGGGCAATCCGGTGCGTAGAGAAATCGTAAACCCCGCGCGCGACGGCGCGCATGAATTTCTCGATCTCGAGCGAAACGTCCCTGTCATTCTGGTGGTGGGGGGATCGCAAGGGGCCGAGGCGATTAATAATGTCATCCTTGAGGCGCTGCCAGACCTGGTGAGCCGCTACCAAGTCATCCACCAAACGGGGACGTTTCATTTTGGGCCGATCACAGAAACTGCGAAGGTTATTTTAGATCGAAATGAACGTCGCTATCGCTACAAAGCCTACCCCTATCTGACAACGCTCGCTATGAAAATGGCTGCGGGCGCAGCTGACCTCGTTGTGACGCGCGCGGGGAGTGGCGCTATTGCAGAAGCAGCGCTGTGGGGTAAAGCCTCGATCGTGATACCCATCCCCGAGTCTATCTCTCGCGATCAGCGATCCAACGCGTTCGCCTACGCGCACCACGGCGCGTGCGTCGTTATCGAACAGGCGAATCTCACGCCGCATCTTTTGACCGCAGAAATTGACCGCCTATTCACGAATCCAAAAGCGCGTCTCGATATGGCGGAGGCAGCGAGCGCATTTGCGCGCCCACACGCAGCACGCACGTTAGCTGAAGCGCTTCTCGACATCGGTGTCTCCCACGAGGCATAATAGTTTGTATGCCAGATAAAATAGTTACGCGCATAGCACCGAGCCCGACGGGTAGAATGCATATTGGCACCGCGCGGACCGCTCTATTCAATTATCTTTGGGCGCGACATGTTGGTGGTAAGTTTTTGATACGCATCGAGGACACTGACCCTGCACGTGACAAGCCAGAGTATGAAAAAGATATTCTCGATAACCTGGCGTGGCTCGGCATACATGGTGATGAGTTTCATCGACAATCTGAAAACAAAGCTCTCCACGCTGAGATGATAGCCAAGCTGATTGATGTCGATAAGGCATACGTTTCGAAAGAGCCAGCAAAAGATGACGCTACGCGCACCGTTGAGGTGGTTCGATTTAGAAATCCAAATGTTCTCGTGACATTTCGCGATGAACTTCGCGGAGAGGTTAGTGTACACACTGCAGATCTCGGCGATTTTGTCATCGCACGTTCTTTGACAGAACCGGTGCACCACCTGGCGGTCGTCGTTGACGATGCGACGGCAGGTGTGACACTCGCGATGCGTGGCGAGGATCTTCTTTCAAATACACCGCGGCAAATTTTGATCCAAGATGCGCTTGGCCTTCCGCGCCCACAGTACCTGCACCTTCCACTTATTTTGGCACCTGACAGAACAAAACTCTCAAAGCGTCGACATGCGACATCTCTGGGTGACTTTCGTGAGCGCGGATTTCTCGCGTCCGGTCTCGCTAACTTCCTTGCATTCTTGGGATGGAACCCTGGAACCGAGCAGGATATTTTTACTATGGATGAGCTTATTGCTGCGTTTGACCTGAAGCAAATTCAAAAAAGTCCGGCGATCTTTGATGAAGTAAAGTTGAAGTGGGTAAATCGCGAGCATATACTCCACATGCCGGAGAGCGATTTTGCGACGATGGTCACGTCATTTATTTCGCCTGAGTCTGCCGCCAGCGTCAAAAAGACTCCGGCGCTCGCCTCTGTTATGCGCGAACGAGCTTCAACCTTTGGAGAAATACGGGAGGCAGACCTAGCGGGAGAATATGCCTATTTCTATAAAACACCCACTGTACAGGCAGATGCCCTCATCTATAAAACTGAGTCAAAAGAGGCTACTGTAGCCCGTTTAAGCCATGTTTTAAAGCTTTTAGAGTCAACACGGGGTGTCTGGACTAAGGAGGCTATAAAAGAGGCTCTTTGGCCCTACGCCGAGGCAGAGGGTAGGGGGCAGGTCCTCTGGCCTTTACGGATGGCCCTCTCAGGGAGGGAAAAGTCACCTGACCCCTTCACTATTTCAGGTATCATTGGATATGATGAGACCAAATACCGTATTGACGGCGCTGTTATTGTTTTGCGTAGTTAGCATATCTGCTATTGCACCGCTCGCGCAGGCAGAAACCATAGAAGAGCTGCAGGCGAAAATTGAAGCACAGAATAAAAAAATTCTAGAAGTAGAGGCGGAGATTAAGAAGTACGAGGCAGAGCTCACGGTAATCGGCGCCAATAAAAATACACTGCAAAACGAAATAAAACGCCTTGATACGGTGCGCAAAAAACTTGCTGCCGACATTTCTGCAACAACGAATCGCATTGAAACATCCAATTTAAAGCTGACGGAACTTGGCTCGGCTATTGGTATCACTGAAGAGCGCATTAACCGATCGCGCGGGGGCATCAGCGAGGCGCTTCGCTCGCTGTCGCAAGCGGGAGACACGACACTCGTCGAACAGTATTTTGGCGCAGATGACATCTCTGACGCGTGGGCTGATATGGATATGCTCGCCACGTTTAGTCTCCAAATTGGAGATTATGCTGACGTCTTAACGAAAGCGAAGCAGGAACTTCAAACGCATAAACTATCAGTCGAGAGCGAGAAAAATAAACTAACGAGTTATAAGTACGAGATCTCACAACAAAAAATCGTCCTTGATACCAATCGAAAAGAGCAAGACACAATTTTGTCTGAGACCAAAAATAAAGAATCCGAATATCAAAAACTGCTAGCGACCAAGCGTGCCGCAAAACTCGAGTTTGAGCGCGAACTGAACAGCTATGAGTCTGCGCTTAAGTACACGCTTGATCCAAACTCTATCCCGAGTCCTGGCGCCGGGGTTTTAGGCTGGCCGCTCGAAACAAGTTACATGGCAAAGTGTGCTGAGCGTAAAAACACGTTTGGCAACATCTATTGCATCACACAATACTTTGGCGATACACCGTTTGCAAAAAGCGGTGCGTACAACGGCAAGGGACACAATGGTATTGATTTTGGCATACCCGACGGAACAAAAATTGTCTCTACAGTATCTGGTGTGGTCGAAGCGACTGGAAACACCGATCAGTATCGCGGCTGTTACTCATACGGCAAATGGGTGCTGATCAAACATGGCAATGGTCTCTCGTCACTCTATGCGCATCTTTCTGTCATCTCGGTCTCATCGGGCGAAGCAGTATCGTCGGGCGGACTTATCGGTTTTTCGGGCCGCACTGGCTACGCCACTGGCCCGCACCTCCACTTTACCGTCTATGCGTCTGACGCGGTTAAGCTTTTGAAGCTCGGCGAACTTAAATCAAAGACTAACTGTGCAAACGCCACCGTCCCGGTTTCAGCGACCTCGGGCTATCTTAATCCACTCGATTACTTCTAAAGATCCCTAGTCAACAATTTTGATGAGATAATAGGACCATTAGCACATTACTAATAATTTTTATTGCATGAAGTACATACACATGGTCGCCTTTGTCCTTTTGGTCATTGGCGGTTTGAATTGGGGCATTCTGGCTCTCACGGGCTGGGAGGTCGGTCAGTTGTTTGGCGGCATGGACGCGATGGTCTCAAAGATCATCTATGTTCTTGTTGGTTTGTCTGCGCTCTATCTTGCAGCGACGCACGCAAAAGACTGCAAGGCCTGCGCGGGTGGCGGCATGTCAATGTAAGCGAGTTCTCGCTTCAAAAATCCCCGCGCAGTGCGGGGATTTTTTTATGTCACCGTGCGCACGTTTTTAAAATATTCAGGCAATAATTTAGTGATCAGAAACTCGTGCGGATCTTCACGTGGGAGAAAGCCCAAGCCTTGGAGTTCAAGCACCGCAGCAGAGAACATCGCGTTACTGGCCGCTAGAGCCGCCGCAGCGCGCTGACGACTACGTTTGGTCTTCGCCGCTTTACCTTTAACCGTGCGAATGGCCTCTACGTTTGGAAGTGCTTCTGGTCTATTGTCAGAAAACTTTTCTGGTTGATTTTTCTCACCAAATTTTGATTCGAGCTGTCCTTTCGCCATATTTACATCATATCATATGACCACATTTGTCAAGTGGCAAGGAAGCGGGGCAGGGCGTATAGTAACGCTAGCTATGCCGCGAAAAACCTTCGAGTCACTTCTTTCAAAGTTTGATAGAGAACGCATTAAACAGCGTATAGCCGATCTTCAGTTTGATTATGATCAAGCGATGGCTCGTTGGTATAAACGAGGTAATGCACGCATATATCGGAAGGCAAAAAGGATTTCAGTAGAGCTAGCGGAAAAGCGTCAAATCCTCAGAAGTGACTCAAGCAGAAAACATCGTATTAGCAAAGCACTGACCTCAGTTATTCCTTCCGACGATTTTGACTAAATATTCATTTAAAAATAGGGTAGACTCATGGAAAACCTCACATCATAGGCTAGGTCAGTATTAGTCCTGGCGGGCGTTATTGGCATATTCCTAGTGTTCAGGGAGTTCTGGTGCTTGTACTGGAAGATCGACGAGCGAATCGATTTGTTAAAGAAAATTGAAGAGAACACGTGGTCCAAGATTCAGCCCCATCCTTAACTGTAGGGAATAGCATGGCTTAGAATAAGAAGAGTGCGCACAATATGACTAGTCAAGCTATACTAAGTCGATGGATAAACTCGATAAAGAAGTTCTTACTCTTATCAAAGATACTGACGGTATCAAAGAAATCGAAAGTGGCAAGATTAGACTCTTCAAGAACCTCACTGAGCAGACAGTCATTCATGCTGAAAGTTATAGGACTATTATGATTAATATTGGTCTGATAATGGGAGCTATCGCTTCTGCAGGTGTTGCACTTTTATCTTCAGGATTTGTAGAAAACAATATGTTGGTTTTATACGGTATAGGAATACTCATGTCAGGTACAATCTATGCATTTAGCAGAGCAGTTGTTCAATATGATTCAAACTCTAATCGATTGGACAGAATGGGAGACGTAATCGCCTCACTGGACTCCATCATTGAAACCTTTAACCAATATAAGGACGGAAAGCTCGATGAGCACTCCTATAATCAAAAAGTACGCGAATTAAGCCACAGTGCGGGGAAACAAACTAACTATGAACTTCTTAAGGAGCCGACAGGTAGACGAGATACTTGGGTGCATGCGTCTGCGTTGGCAGTTGGAACAGCGTTATTATTCGTTGGCATGGTCAGCTCGTATGTTTAATAGGGGATTGTACGGCTTAGAATATAAAGAGTGCGCACAATATGAGTTTGTTTTAGACCTTTTTAAGAGCAACCAACTATAATCAGTCCTACTCTCCTACAGGAGTCGTGCGACAAGCACAACTTGCGTAAGGAGAGTATACTGCGAAGAATGATAAGGCGTAAGATATTTGCGGGTTATTTTGATGACTTTGTTAGCGCAAGATCGCTGGAAAAGTACGATGCTTCCTTTCATCGTGTTTTGCGCAAAGGAATATGGCCTGCTGAGCAATCACGCTTCATTACCTATGTACTAAGTCAAACTTCTTCGAAAGGCAAAACTCATGATGACATTGTTGATGATTTGGCAGATGTTCTAGAAGACGGAATCTTCTGTTGGAAGGATTATGGGGTTGAGAAAGATGTGGGCGATCCAGAAAAGGCTCATTTACTTTGTTTAGGAACGAAAGGAAAGAGAATGGTCAAAGGAAACTTTATCGAGCGATGGGCTTATTTTCTTCAGTATACGTACGGTGAGCATAGCTTTATATACGGTGCAATTCTCGGGGGAACTATTCTTTTTATTCTTGAAATAACTCATCAAGTTTTAACAAAACTCTTCTGCTTATTTTTGATATGTTCGTAGAAAGAAAACACAGCCTAAGATTTAAGCCCAGACTTAATCGGGGGGATAGTACGGCTCAGCATAAGGAATGTGCGCACAATATGACTATCGTTAAGGGGACTATCATTTTTCTCACCGGACTTACACTCGTTTACGTTTTAGCAATGATCCCTAGCCCTTCTGTGCTGGCGAAAACTTTTCTAGGATGCTATCAAGTAGGCTCACCTCACGTCCACGAGCACGGGGGCGTTTTGTAAATATTTTTGCAGCCTCTTCAAAGAACTCCTGCTCTATGTCCGTGTAGTCCTCACCCTCCATCTTTTGAACCATGTATTGATACGATTGTGCTAGGGCTTTTCGGTTTCCATAGTCATCTCTAAGATCAGAAGACAGCGAGTGCTGTCTTAAGCAGTAAATAAATATGGTTAAGAGCACCGCATTTAAGAAGACAATGGGCGGCTCTGGGTAGTAAGAGTTGTGGGGGAGCCAGCCTAACGACGTAGCAACCACTGCGACAAGCAAGCCAACTGTGGCCCAAATCGAATAACCAAACCATATCTTGCGTTGCTCTTCGTATCGATCCTCAAGCTCCTTAAACTCTTGAGCAAATCTTGTTAATTCCTTATTGCGAAGTTTTTCGTTCGCAGCTTTGAGCTGTCCTTCGAGTGAGTTAATATTTTCATTTGACAGTTTAATTTCTTCTTGAAGTTCGGCCTCCTTTTCAGCTGTTCTTGTGACGGTCTCTATCTTTTCAGACTCAAGTTCAGATATAGTTGCTTTTAACGTTTCTATTAGTTTCTGTTTACTCATACACACAGCGTACTCCTCAGCGAATCTTACGCAAGTTACTTAAAGAGAAATGAAAGTAAAATGATGTTTAAAAAAATCGTTATTTGTAGCCATCAAATACATGTGGAAAACTTGCTTTACAAGCGGTGAAAGAGTATAATAGGGGGGAACGAAAGTTCAGGAAACCGTAGCTTAGGGGCTCCGCAAGGGGTCCCTTTGGCTTTATGGATCTACGGTTTCATACCCAAGTACGCTTTAATTTGAGGTGAAAGATCTTGTTTCCAACAAATAAATTCTTTTATTTTTTTCACTTCGAATATTACTGGCTTAAGTTCTGCCAATTCTGTTGCCACCAAGCCTGAGCTTGCGAAAAGTATCGCTCTCTTTTTCGCATCCATAATCTCCTTTATTGGGTTTACGAAGTCACTATCACCACTCCATAGTACAAAAGTTTCTGGTACTTTCGAATCAAGGTCACGATAAAGGTCCCTACCTATCTCCACGTCAAAATTACACTTCTTATCCTCAATTGCATACGTCCCAAGCTTATTAAGCTCGGCAAGATAATTATTGAGAAATTCGACAACATTCAAATTAAGAAGCGAGAGTAAGGGTTTCTTTATAAATGGCTGAAGAAGGGCCGGTGAATTCAAGGGCACACTAGATGCATTCACTGAATAAGGCATAAGTTTTACCGGCTTGGTCTCAACCTTGTATCCGATATTAATCATATCCTTAATACAATTCTCAGACTGCATATTTCCCTCAAGGGTCCCCGTATAAAGTGAAATTACTTTGATCTGTCCAAATGATCTAAGGAACTGCATGAGACGTTTTTCGTCAATTCGCCAGCCAAGCTTATCCTTAAAATGGATCACATTCTGCCAATCCACGTACATGTGCGTTGGGCCTGTCAAAAGAGAGTCTAGCTCATTGACGATATTAGGAAACTTGTCAGCAAGTTGCTGAACACGAGGCGTAGAAGCTTTAAACATTTACATGCATTCTACACCTTGCGCAAATAAACGCCTAACGGTAGGGTAGACCCATGAAAACCTTACGTCATGGGCGTGGCCGACAATCATCTCAGCCATCGTTATTGGCATATTTTTAGTGTGCAGGGAGTTCTGGTGCTTGTACTGGAAGATCGACGAGCGAATCGATTTGTTAAAGAAAATTGAAGAGAACACGTGGTCCAAGATTCAGCCCCATCCTTAACTGTAGGGAATAGCATGGCTTAGAATAAGAAGAGTGCGCACAATATATCTTTTGCGCACATATGCTGGAGAGCTAGTTTCGACCGAGGCGCTCGTGCTGGGTACGCTCACCAGAAGGGTCGCGGGGTGCACCACGAGTGCTTGTGTGAGGAACATGTGTGCGCTGTTCTCCAAGTCGCATATGCTGAGTCCTTGAGCCATCAGTATCACGAGGAGCAGAACGAGTAGTGTTGTTATTCATCTTCATATTATACCAAAAGTTATCCACAGGTGTCAAGTACCGAGGTATTTGACAAGTATGTTGGAATATTGTCTCGTCCAAACCAGAAAGACGTCCACTCTCCCCTCTTACCTGACTAATTCTGACTTTGCAGGCAATTTTCTAAATACTTGTTTAACACGTTTTCCTTCTGCTGTTTGTCGACCGCTATCAAAATGCGTACTCATGGTCTGCACTGCAGCTCGAACTTTGTTGTATAGAGCGTCGTATCGAGCACGCGCCGCTTTCTTGTCAAAGTATGCATTTTTTGCATCTTTTGCTGCCACCACTAGCTGGGCGTACAGAGCTTCAGAAACGAGCGCAAATGCTTTTGCTTTGTTTTCATTGTTGTGTGTGATGTCCTTCAAAACCTCAAAAAGGTTGTTTGGACATTTGTACGCCTTGATGAGTGCAAGCGCGACCTGGGTCAAGGCGTGGTCCCGCTCTTCTGAGTATGCGTTAAGTGACTGTGCGTACTCGAGCGAGCGCGACGTCGTTGTAAGTTCGCTGTCAAATCGCACGATGCCTTTAACTGCGGCCTCGGTGTACAATTTCTTTCTTGCATTTGTACTGCGCATTGCACGAGCGGCGTCGTGCACAAACTCAGGACTTTGTATATGATCATTGTCGAGGGCTATACCAGCCAGCGTCGCGTCATGAAATTCGTTGTCTTGAATCTTGTCAGAGATACGTCGAACCTCACGCCACGAAGCCTGGAGGGCGTTTCTTTGTGATGCTCTAGAAGCCAGGCGTGCATAGTGCTCATCAGCGCCCTGCGTTATGTTGTCTATTGCAGTTTCCAATAGTGCTGCAAGTGTCGAATGGTAGCCGTACATTGAGCCTAACTCGCCCGCAAACTGTTTAAGTAATGTTTGCCGAAGTGGCTCTGCGACTGCGAGTATCTCTTTCAAAAGTACAGCAAAGGGTTTCTGCACGGCTTCCTGGCCACCTGGTTTTCGTATGTCATGAACGTTTTCGATAGATTGCACCGCAGCCCGGATACCGTCGCGGACGTACTCTCGGCCGCGGCCATCGCGGGTTTTTGTGTCTTTTTGCACTCGAGATGCAAAATGCATAGCGGCTGTAAATTGGCCCTCTTTTGCAAGAATCTCTGCACATTCAAGATAGAGTCGTTCGCGTGATGACTGCATCATGGTCGCAACCTTTTCTTGTATGTAGCTGAGCGCCTCGTCATACCTGCCTTCAGCCACAAGCGTCGTGAGACGAGTATCCATCTTCCCCATGAACTTAAGGAGTATTTTTTCAAGCCCTCGAGCCACACGTGCGCGTACGTCGTCTAGTATCACCTCTGCTCCCCTTCGTAGTGTCTCTGTAGTAGCCATTTGTTCAATTATACACTATATATAGAAACTGTCAAATACAACAAAAAAGACCCCGAAGGGTCTGATTTGAAATCGATGACTTTGCTCGAGCAAAACCAGTCGATTTAGTGTTGGCCCTGAACTCCAGCCTTCTCCTTAGGAGGTGTAACTGGTGCTTCAGACGCAACTGAAAGTGCCGACTCGAGAGCTTTGATTTTCTCGTCGTTAGCACGAACTGCTTCGTGAGCAGCTGTTGCTTCATCGCGCTGAACCTTGGCGTTTTCGCGAGCGATGCGCGCCGCCTCTTCTTTGCGGATTGCATCATCCTCTGCTGCTACCGCCTCATTTTCCTCGCCCTCTGCTCGAACACGTAGGCCGCCGCTTGCTTCAGATGCTTGTGAGATCTGAGAACGGAGGTTGGCTACGATAGCCGTGAGCGATTCAAGGAGCCTTCCAGATTGCTCTTGGATGCTGACCTTTGGAGCTGCTGCCTCAGCACGTGCTGCAGGCTTTACAGCTTCTGCAGCTGCGCCTCCTCGTCTACCGAATATATTTAATGCCATAATTTTCTTTTGTTACTAATATTTATAATCGTCGAAGTATACAGGAATGCTGGAATTTGTCAAGCGCTGATCCAAACATGAGGCGGGGCTTGGGACAGGCTCAAACTGTAGGCCTTCCTGACTCTTTAACTCACCCCTAGGGTCTTAATCTTACTTGACATACCTGTCAAAAGTTACAGGATACTCTAAATACCGTCGCCGCTAACGTTTTCAAGTTTTTTAGGAAGCTTTTTCCTTATTTGAAATTTTGCGGCTATAGCGCATCCAGCGCATGAGCCATTTTCTTTTTTGACCCGGTTAACACAATTAGGACGACCCTTGCAGGGGTGCTCACCCTGCCCTCTTCTCAGATAAGGACGCCTTACGATCTCGTGCATGAGTTAATTCTACGGCAGTAATGCTAAGTTTTTGACTCGATTTGCCCAGCAGGGCTTTGACGAGTTCCACGGCTTGGTACCCTCTTTCTCATACAGATAGCGTGCGTATGCGAGATTACCTTGCAAACTATAAATATCGATGTCGAGCTCGTCCGCTGTTTCTTGATGGTAGCGTGTGTTTATTTGCATAACACCAATGTCGTCGCTGTCGACACGGCCTCGAAAGACTGAGCCATCTTTTGCGAGGTGGCGCATACGAGACTCACACCAGGCGATCTCTGCCATCTCAGGCGCATCAGCAAAATACACGCGCACGTATGCACCGAGCGTCTCGGGGTTAGTCGAGATCTCGAACTCTCTCGAGTCTGCAAGGGCCATCGGGGCGGTGCCCAACGCGCTCGCGAGGATGATAATGAATGGAACGAACATGAATTTTATGTGTTGTGTGCCCTCGGATGGGCACTAAAAAAACCGCCCCACAGGACGGCTTCTCGTTAACTCTAGCATTTGACAAACCCCTTGTCAAGCTGTTGTAATCATTATTTCATTTTATGCGGCTCTATAGAGCCGCAAACTAGCATTTTACCAATTTCAGAATTTGTTCATATGCCTCCTCCGGAGTATCAACAACAACAAAGAGCTCCAAGTCCTCTGGATCTATAGCTTTATTCTTTTCAAGGAGCACTTTTTTCATGTAATCGACCAAAGGATCCCAATAATCACGCCCGACGCATACAATAGGCAGTCGTTTTATCTTATTGGTCTGCACGAGAGTCAGTATTTCAAAGAATTCGTCCAAAGTGCCATAGCCTCCCGGGAAGAAAATATACACCTCAGATGCAAACGCGAGCATAACGCGGCGCGTGAAGAAATAGTTAAAGGTCATCTCTTCTGTCACAAACTTATTACCCCCCTGCTCTTGTGGGAGTCGAATATTTAATCCAACAGACTGGCCACCCGCCTCAAATGCCCCTTTGTTAGCTGAGCGCATGATGCCGCCGGCGCCACCCGTGATTATCGCAAAGCCACTTTTGGCGAGATAGCCCGCGAGCCTTTCAGCGTCTGCATACACCTTGTCGTTAAAGGTCATGCGAGCGGTGCCATAGATACTCGCCGTGAGGCGATATTTTCTGAGAAGGCCAAAGCCCTCGACGAGCTCGGCCATTATCTTCATGATGCGCCAACCCTCCATGTCGACCGTATGATCAGTCTTTTCTGGATCACACACCTTAAGTTCTGGCTCTAATCGATGCTCTTCAGGTGCAACTTTAGGGAGAATATCAACCATGATTTCACCAGTGTATCACGCACCCGCCCAAGGCATCGGATAGGACGCGAACTCATCAAGGAGCGGCTTTCCATAGAGGAGGCGCGAGTAGACCTCGGCGTGACGAAGTGCACCATTCAGTCCGTTATGTGGTTTTGGCTCGGGCGGTATACCGCAGTATTCGAGAACAGAATCGAGTGACAAGTCGGTACGATGGTGTTCTCGACTCAATGGTGGATTTAGCCCGCGACGCACCATGTGCATAATGGCGAGTGTGTGCGTGTCGATCGTTCGGACGGGAAAGGGATAGTCGAAATGGTAGCGTGCGCATGCCTCGCGGATAAAATCTCGGTCGAATGCAGGGCTTTGACCGACGATGTTCCACGTTGGACAGTCAAGCGCCCACGCTAGAAAATCTCTCACCAGTGCGTCTTCTGCCCCGCGGGCAGGGTCCCGTACCTCGGCCTCAGTGAGTCCATTCACCTCGAGTGCCTTTTCTTCAAGATGAGCACCGTCCCACATCGCGCACTCGCCATAAAACTGACGTGACGTATCATCGAGGTCAATAGCCCCGATAGCCAAAATTGAATGCTTGAAGGGGTGCGTCCCCGTTGTTTCAACGTCGAGCGCTATCATAGCTGTTCAACATAAAAACCGTCTGCTGTATCACTCAGCACTGAGAGTCTCCCTAGCTGAAAAGCTGCCGAAGTCGCCAAAATGATGATGAGTAGAGTCAGGATATCGCTTCGGCGTGCCCACAGGAAGTGCTTGATTTTGAACGACATTAAGGATAGTATAGCAAGGTATGGCAACCAAAAAAGCAGCCGGCTCCGCCAAAAATATCACCTATAACAATCCCCAGTACTTGGGGGTGAAGCTCTATGCGGGTCAGAAGGCGAAAACCGGTAATGTGATTATCCGTCAACGTGGGACCAAGTTTGTCGCAGGAAAGAACACCGCGGTTGGCAAGGATGATACCATTTTTGCAATGTCTAGCGGCACCGTCTCCTACCGTTCTGTTCGACGCACTCGTTTTGACGGATCAGTCGTCCGCCGACATGCCGTCGACGTGCAATAGTTTGTATGAAGAAAATCGTGAGCAGGGGCAGAGAAAAAGTCTCCCTGCATCGCGCTGACGATGGTCCGGCGTCGCTTATCACCGAAGCAGATATGCTCTACGTCAAAGATCGTTTTGATGCGCTTTTCCCCAATATGCACGCTGTGGTAGAAACCGATGACGCGATGGGTCTCGTTTTTGCAGTAAAGAAAACAAACGCTGAGGAGCGGAGAAAGGGTGTTGATGCCTTCTTACTTCGTCATGTATCACTTGATGATAAAAAAGTAACATCAAATTAATATGGCTGGAGAAATTCGTGAAGACGTTAGTCGATGGTCCCCTACCAACAAAGAAGTCGCTGAAATGTATGCGCGGATTTTAGGTAAAAAAACTCGTGACGAGCGAACTTCCAAATCACAGCCATCGCTTTTTCCTTCACGTATAGCCCCGGTTTTTTCACGGTTCGATGAACATGATGTCGCAACACGTTTTAGTGCCTTACGCCCCGGCCGTTTGAATCAGTAATCTAGCTAAACAATAGTCCTTGACATATATCAAGTGCGGGTGTATAATCCACACACTATGTCTATTCACACTAAAGAGCCGAGAGGCCACGCGGTTGATGAAATCCCGCATGCAGATGTTATCAGAGAGGCTAGTCGCATAGCTAGTGTACCAATCGAAGGCCAGGCGCTAACCTTTGCCCCTCCATTTAGAATGCCGCGCATAAGGATGCCGAGAGTACGTGGTCGTGGTGGTGAGAGCCGTGGAGGTAAAGGAAAATCAGGAGAATCACACCGCGGAAATGGTAGAGCGTCTCGTGCTCAGCGAGGTGAAGCAGCATATAAAAAGTTACATACTGAAGGATATAAGAGCTCTTTACTTGGTGAAGGTGTATCGGGTGCCCTCTTGGCGGGCATTGGAATAGGAATTTGGAATGTAGGTGCTTCTGCATTGTACGCTGGATACGCCACTGCACTTGCAGGATTGTTTGTATCGCAAGCAGTGCCGTTATTGCTTGCAGGAGGACTTTTACTTGTGCCTGGGCTTGTTGGTGCTGCATACTGGGTCTTCAAAAAGACGATGAAAACGATATTTGCTCGACTACCGGGTATATTTTTCCCCAGAACAATTAAGTACGTTATCGACTGCGTTAACTCCGCATGGGTCGGCATGGACAAGTGGGCCTACTCACTTAGTGAAACTCCAGAAGGTTTCAGCATGTTTGGTAGCTTAGGAAACTTCTTCCAAGGATTGTTCCAAGCAGTGCCACAAGCATATATGCTTTGGCGTAATATGAACGGAGCAGTATCTAGCGCACTTGACGGTGATGGACACGGCATCATGCTCAACCTGAGATCAATACGTAAGCCAAAAGAATACTACAAGCAAATCATTGACGAAGAAGATGCACGCATAGACAAGAGAAGTGGCTTTAAACGCTTTGGTGACTGGTTTATGGGTCGTGAGGATGGTCCAGATGAAGTTGTAGCATAAACATGACTGCAGAGGCGCTTGCACGAGAAATAGTGGGAGCGCCTCTAGCGTATACGAGATCACTCGCTGATGCACGGAGTGCTCCGCTACCTCCAATCTTGAAACGAGTGCGATCTAAAAAGGAGTTGATCCACACTATCCTCCGTGGTCCGAGAAAAACGCCAACGGCCGCCGCATTTGAAAATGCACCACCGCAAGCAATAGATTTCTCAGTATTGTGCAGATTTTCACAAATCGATGAACCTGGAACGCACAAGATCTTTTCTCCACTTCGTGGCCGCGGATTCAGGTGGCGCGGCATGCAACGACGCATGCTGAGGAATATGGATCGTTTCTTAAAAACTGCACAAAAAAATGGTGCAACTGTTGCTGAAGTTTCAGTGATGGAAAAGACGATCACCTATATGATAGATGATCTCATCGAATTGGTTCGCTGTGTGCCCCTTTACTATGTATTTGCAGGACGAAGGCCGGTGCGCAGTGGTTTCAGGCGGCATGAATCAACTGAGGATTGGCATACCGATAGATCGACCCTCAGAGGAAGAGTCATAAGAACCTTTTCTGGCCCCTCAACAAAATATGCACGCGACAAGGATGGAACAGATACAGACCGGCCAGCAGATGCATCAACCACAATGCATACCGTTACTGGTGGATTTTTCAAAAAATCTGTCGGTGCTTACCACCGTGCACCGTTTGCTCCTGGTAGCACCAACAGATTCGCAGTAGCCCTTTGGGTTAGCTACATTTAATAATGTGATGCTCGTCCGCGTTCTTCTTAATCAGCGACCACGGTCAGTGTAAGTGTGCCTTTTACGTTGGTGAGTTCAACCGGTATCTGATAGGTACCGATTTTTTTGATAGGATCGAGCGTGAGTGATTTGGGCGGGATGTCTATCCCCCACTGCTTTTTAACTTCAGCTACAACATCAGCTTCGTGGAGCGATTTAAACAACGTGCCTGTTTCTGACGCTTTTACACCTACCTGCAGGGTTTTGTCTTTGATGCCAGCCATAAGTTCGCGTGCATGAAGAGCCACAGAGGCTGCTTTCCCTTCTGTATCTTTTTGTGTTTGCTCGTACTTTTTAAGATTATCTGCTGTTGCAGCTGCAGCCAGTTTTTTTGGGATGAGCACATTGAGTGCATAGCCGTCGGCGACGGTGACGAGTGCTCCCTTCTGCCCCACCTTTTTGACATTCTCGAGGAGTATGACTTTCATCTATCCATCCTACTTCCCGGTCTTCAAAAACTCAATGGCGCGATCAAGCTGTGGGTCTGCACCTTTTTCTCTATCATCTCCCGTGCGCTCGACCACAATGTCGGGGGTCAAACCAGACTTTGAGATCGAGGTCCCGTTTGGTGTAAACCAACGTGCGATAGTAATTTTGAGTGATGTTTTCTCAGTGACATCAAACAGTTGCTGCACAGACCCCTTACCAAACGACTGCTCGCCGACGAGCGTGGCGATACCGTGATCATGGAGTGCTCCCGCCAGAATTTCTGACGCTGAGGCAGAACCACGATCAATGAGGATGGCGATTTTGGTGCCGGCGGGCATGCTGTTATAGCCGTAGCTCTGAAAGGAATGTTGGTTCTCCTCTTTCACTCCGTATTCGGAAACGACGGTTGCGCCAGGAGGCAAAAACCACGACGCGATATCAACGGCGACTTCAAGATAGCCGCCCGGGTTACCTCGAAGATCAATAACCAGTTTGGTGAGACCGCTCGCGAGGTACGCCTCCATCGCGTCTGAGAAAAGCTGTGATGCTTGTGCGTTAAAGCTGTAGAGTGAAATCACAAATGTGCCGTCTCGCGTTGTGTAATCAAGCGTCGGGAGCGTGATCTTGTCACGGATCACGGAAACGGAGAAGGGGGTGCCTTCGTCCTTTTCCGCACGGCTAATGCTGAATTCTACTTTGGTTCCTTTTTCGCCGCGTATTTTTTTAACCGCTTCTTCCACGGCCAATCCATCAGTCGACTCACCATCAATAGAGAGAATACGATCACCGGCGAGGATGCCTGCTCGATAGGCAGGTGTATTTTTAAGTGGCGAGATAACTGTGAGTATTCCGTCTTTTGCACCGATCTCCATGCCGACGCCCTCAAATGCGCCCGCGACTGATGTCTCAAATATTTCTTTTTCTTTAGGCGGAAAGAAGGTGGTGTATTCGTCGCCATAACTTTCAGCGAGTCCTTGTATCGCGCCCCAGAGCTGCATTTCAGATGTAGTGGTGACCGTTGTCGTACCTACGGGCACAAAATTTTCATCAAGGAGCTCCCACGCAGTGAAGAGTGGGCCTATAT
>JBBTWN010000010.1:0-8013 GCA_038062735.1 Patescibacteria group bacterium | reverse complement strand
ATATTAACGTCTGGCCTGCGTTCATCGTACACGGGAGTGACCACCGCAAAGACGTACTGCTGCGCGCCGAGTCCACCGGCAAATGCAATGGCCGCAACGATAACAAGCACGACCACAAATTTGACGCTCGTGAGCGATATAGTTTTCCGCCAGCGAATTGAAGTCTGTTCCATTTCCCCATTATCTCATACCAGGTGACGATGGCGCAAATCAGGCTTGTATACTAATAACATGCTCACGCGCTATGCACACAGCGGACTCACCTGGATCGATCTCGAGGCCCCAACGGTGGAAGAGGCAGAGGCTGTCGTTAAGGAATTTAATCTTGATCAGTCATACGTTGGTGAAATAATGTCACCGACGCTGAAACCTCGCCTCGATGTGTACGCACAGTATCTCTACCTCGTCTTACACTTCCCCGCGTATCGCCATATGCATGGCTTTGTAGCTGACCACGAAGTTGATATCGTCGTCGGAAAGTCCTTTTTGATCACCGTCCACTATGAAGTAGTTACCGCCATACGCGACTTTGCAGCGGCGTTTGAGGCTGCAGTCTTAATGAAGAGAAAGGGCGCGCTCCATGCAGGTCACGTGGTGTTAGAGCTCACGCGATACTTGTATCGTGGCGTCGAGTCCGAGCTGGATGCCATAGAAGAGTCGGTAACGGATATCGAGCGTGCGATATTTCGCGGACGTGAACGAGATATGGTGCTCCCCATCTCGACGACCATGCGAGAGCTCCTCCATCACAAACGTCTTTTGGCCAGTCAGGATGACGAGTTAAAGGAACTGGAACAGGTTGGCGCGTCGCTTTTTGGCTCGACTGACAAAACGCACCTCGCACAGATACCGACACTCCACTATCGGGTTTATGCACGCGCACTTATGCTCGTTGAAACTTTGAGTGAACTCCGCGCGACCAACGACTCACTCCTCAGTACTAAGCAAAACGAGATCACCAAAAATCTGACCATCGTCGCGTCTATCATGCTCCCCCTTTCCCTCATCGCGGGAGTTTTTGGTATGAATACCGAGCACACCCCCATCGTGGGGCATCCCTTGGACTTCTTCATCATTGTGGCTATTCTTGTAGCGCTTGGATTTTTGTTCTTGTTTTACTTTATACTGAAGCGTTGGTTTTGAAGTCTCTGCGTATCTGTTGATAGCAGGTGGACAGAAAGTAGATTTGTCTCGTTGACTCCTTGCGCAGGTGCCGTACCATAGATGTATGGCAGTCTCTCGTGTCCCACCACAATCACTCGATGCTGAACGCGCGCTGTTAGGCGCGATTATGCTACGCGCGGACGCAATACATGACGTCACCGATATTGTTTCTTCAGATTCCTTTTACAGCGAGCGGCATCGTGCTATTTTTCGCGCGTATGTGTCCCTCGCCGCTGGCGGCTCCCCTATCGACCTTTTGTCGGTGACTAACTGGCTCAAAGATCAGCATGAACTCGAGCGCGCCGGCGGTGCTTCATATGTTGCAGAGCTCGTGAGTGTCGTGCCCACTGCAGCAAACAGTAAACACTATGCTGAAATTGTTCAAAAAAAATCTATAATGCGCGGCATCATTAATGCGGCTGCCGATATCACCGAGCTCGGCTATGACGAGAGTAAGGACATAGAAGAAATCGTTGACAGTGCAGAAAAAAAGATCGGCGAGGCAACCACCAACCCGACGATGAGGAAATTTGTTTCTATCGGAGAAGAATTAACTGAAGCATGGGAGCGCTATGAGATGCTGTCTAAGGGCGACCATGAAATGCGCGGTGTGCCATCTGGCTTTCCTGCACTCGATAACCTTCTGGCCGGATTTCAAAAATCTGATTTGATTATTCTCGCCGCTCGACCATCGGTGGGTAAGACGACACTCGCCTTGGATATCGCCCGCCAAACCGCGATCAAGTACGGCACGCCGGTTGGCATTTTTTCACTTGAAATGTCGTCACAGCAGCTCGTGGACCGTATGCTTGCTGCTGAGGCGCGCGTGAATTCGTGGAAGCTCCGCACAGGAAAAATAGATACCGATGAAGAGTTTGAACGCATCCGCGAAGCCATGGAGCGTCTCTCCAAGGCACCGATATTTATGGATGACCAGCCAGCGAACAATGCCCTCATTATGCGTTCAGTTGCGCGCCGACTAAAACGCGAAAACGGTATTGGACTTATCATTGTCGACTATCTCCAGCTTATGGCTCCAACAAACAGTCGCCAGTCAGACTCAATGGTCCAACAAGTCACTGAGATATCGCGCGCGCTCAAAACGCTCGCACGCGAACTCGACGTGCCGGTTCTTGCGCTTTCGCAGCTCTCTCGTGCGGTCGAGCAGCGCCGCGGTCGCCCCCGTTTGTCTGACCTTCGAGACTCAGGCTCCATCGAGCAGGACGCAGACGTGGTTATGTTCATCCATAACGAGAGTAAGATGTCAGACAATCACGAAGAACGAAACAATATGGTCGAGATCCTCGTTGAAAAACATCGTAACGGCCCTGTGGGTAAAATCGATCTTTTTCTTGATGATAAAATCACTTCGTTCATGTCCGTCGAAAAGTCATTTACTGCTGCAACTGCTACCGCTCCAAGCGTTGATGACTTTTAGCGTACAATGGCTTCATGGGACCGGTACATGAACTGACGGCACTCTTGGCGCACCTGCCGGGCCTTGGCCCCCGCCAGGCGCGCCGCGTCGTTCAATACTTGCTCAAAAAGAACCAAACCTTCCGGGCCGAGCTATCGACACTTATCACACAGCTTGCGGCGCACACTGCCGAGTGCACGCTGTGCCATCGCTACGACGATCCGCACGGCTCGGGGCTCTGTGGGCAGTGTCGAAGCAAAAGTCGAGACGCGAGCATCCTTATGGTTGTCGAACATGACGTCGATATCGATGCTATGGAGGCATCCGGTGCCTACGCTGGTCGCTACTTTGTGCTCGGAGGACTTATGCCACTTTCAGATCGGCGACGATCCCAGGCCGTGTACGCTGAACACCTCGTGACTCGTGTAAAAAATGAGCCCATAGCTGAAATCATTTTTGCGCTCGCCACCACTCCCGAGGGTGATTACACTGCGCGTGAATTAAGTAAAAAAGTTGCCGAAGCAAATAAGAAAACAAAAATCACTCTCTTAGGACGTGGTTTGTCGGTTGGTGCCGAAGTCGAATATGCGGATCCAGAAACACTGCGGAACGCTCTCAAAAGTCGTTCTTAGCTAAGCCCTCTGCTCTTACGAAACGCCTGTATAGCGGCCTCAGTAGCATTCGTGTGTCTGCTGAGTACAGCGAGCTCTTCAGCTTCAAGTTTGTTGTATGTCTCTATAATCTCACTTTTACGATGGAAGCTCAGATGAGCACCACCACCCTCGTTGGTGATCTGATGTCTGATTTTGTTGTAGTACGCTTTGGTACCCTCCATAGTCGTTAGCTAATTTTGTCGATTTTGACTTTCAAAAACGGTTGACGGTGACCGCGTTTTTTAAAGTAGCGGCTCTTGGCTTTGTACTTGATGACGATCTTCTTATGATCCTTTCCAGCTTCGAGAATCGTGCCTTTTACCTTCTTCCCCACTGTTGGCATGCCGATGTTTGTTTTTGAACCATCGTCTATCATCAAGACCTGGTCGAATTCAATAACGTCTCCAACATTCAACCCACCGATTTTTTCAATGACGATAAAACGGCCCTCCTCGACGAGGTACTGCTTGCCACCGGTTGCGATAACTGCAAATGTCATAGGGTTATACTACCCCACTCGTGAGATTTTATCAACTTTGAACTATACTAGAAGACATGGTACGAGAAGGCCGTAAAAGTGGCGAGGATGCCGGTTTAGAGACGTTTATTGAGACGTTTAGGCCCATGCGCCCCGAGGAGATAGTGAAGGCAGAGCTCGTGAGCCGATTTATGGAGGCCATCATCAAAGGCACCTATCTGTACATTATGATTGAGTTCAAGTTTTGGCTTGATATGATCAAAAAATCAAGAAAAGTAAAGACAGGGGTTCTCAAAGAATATGAAGACAAGGCTGAAAAGGAGCTGAAAAAACTCATGCGCAAAGCTCCACCCACCGACGGCACCATTTATGATCGACGCGAGAACAAAGCGATACGTCAATTTGCTGAGGATTCCGCTCAACGTTTGTTTAAAATTGTACCCCCTGCCGATTTTAAAAAAGGCATACGACCGTATCTCAAACATATGTATGCTGAGTCACAAGAGCCCAATGCACACGGCGACCTCCCCGTAAACCATCTGATTGGAGGCATAAGTGCAAAAGAGCACCCCATGAGCGAAGACGAGGTAGGGCCTGATCTTGCAAGCAAATCATTTTTCTCGTTCGACATTAATGCCGCATATAAGTATGAAGAATCGGTGAGGCGTCGCTTCTTCAAACAAGCGCTCGAGAGGGTGGCGCGGTACCTTGTCGCAAATCCTTCGTTTGGTGGTCTCTATATCGATTCGTGGATAGTGGCGTCAAATCCCCGCCTGGTGGAGCTGTTTGGCTTCACCGTGCTCTATGCGCATCGCATCAATGAGCTTGGACAGCGGGTCGTCGATAGAACCGTACACGCGCCTCGTGCGTACATGACCAGTGCTGAATGCAGAAAGCGATACTTACCAAAAAAGTAGTCTGTGGTATAATATGCCCATGGAGGCACTCACGGGTCTCAGTAACGAAGGTAACCGTAAAATGTGGTGGCGCGTCGCGCGTCTTACTGACAGAATTCACCCACGATTGTCTCTCAAAAAAAGAATTTCAAAAAAAAGAAGGGACGAGATTATAAGAGAGCGGAGTCGATTTGCACGGATTATTCGCGCTGAGCGGAGAGAAGCAGCGCACATGAGCGTCCACCACGAGGTCACCGGCGCTGCGCACCGATCTGCCGCGTGACCTTGACGTTAGACAGCGAGTATAGTACAATATACGCATGAGCTCAGCACCGCTTACGAAGGACAAGATTGTTAGAAAAGTGGAAACGCATACAGAGCGTCATCCTTCACCAGCGCGCGTTGAACTGCCGCCCATGGTGGATGTACGAATACATGCAGCGGCGACTGCGCCACAGATCGAGGCACGTCCATCGCTCAGAGAACGTTTTTTGCCAAAGATACCAAAAACTCGTGATGAGACAGTTGTTGCATTCCAAAGAAACTGGTACGGCATTACAGGGACTGCGACCGCTCTTGCTATATTCTTTCTTGGTGGCGGATTGATCGGTGGACTTATGGCTGGCGGATTTATGTACGCTGCTCACTATTTAAAATTAAATCGGTATCTTAAGGGCGCCGCTATTGCATCAGTTCTTCTTTTTCAGTTTCTTACTGCATGGCCACTCTTGCTTCTGACGCTCGGTATGGCTGGGTACTGGCTCTCTACTAAGGACGGCCCAAAACGCGCACACGCTTAATTACGAGCGTGTCATCAGCTTCTCCGATTGGGTGATTGTCCAAATGGGTGATCTGCTGACTCAGCGCGCTCCCGAGCAGCCATAACCCGAGCCTTCTCCTCTTTTTCGCCTTTCATTCCAATAGGCTCGGGGCGCCACGCGCGAGTAATTTTAACTTCCCACGGTTTTACTATTCGAATTCTTGTTCCATTTGATAATTTAAAATTTTCAAGACCTGTATCCATATAAAAATAAAAGACGTTAGTGTTTGTACTATATAAAAGTACTCCCTTGCTCAGGCATAGTCAACGGGTACCCTGTGATTAATATTCGTAAAAAGAGCGTGCGAGTTTTAGGCGAGCAGGTTTTGCACGTGCGAGTTTCCGCGCACGCTCATTTTTGTCAGATAGTTGATCACTCTGTTGCAATGCTCGGATGCGACGCCTGTTCGCGGCTGCTTCAGTCTCAACCTCGCTACTCGTGGGTTCTTGTCGCCACGCGCGATTTTTGTTTGTGGTCGGTATAAGATCACTAGAACTGTATTTTTCATCCATCACAACAATGTTATACCTCGCGTTGCGGGGTGTCAATTTGTAGTACATCGACACCAATGCCGCTGCCTGCAATCTTAGTGACGTCTTTGTCTATCTTTTTAAACTCTTTTTCTGACGCGTTGTAATGATTCACCACGGTGCCAAGTGCATTACCTAGTTTAGTTTGATACTCGCGGTAGGTACCGAGATGTTTGCTTAATTCGCCAACGTTTTTAACGATATCCTGCACACGCTCCTCTATTTGCATTGATTTAAGGCCCTGTAGCACGGTTTGTAGGTATGCTAAAAATGAGGTCGGTGAGACAATAATCACCTTCTTTGAAAAGGCATATTCTATGAGGTCGCGCGTATTTGTTTTAACGGCGCCAACTTGATTAATGAGGAGATCATAGTAGATACCTTCAGACGGAATAAACATAAACGCAAAGTCCATAGTTTTTTCTTCTGGCCGCACATACTTTGCCGTTTCATCGATACGGAGTTTCAGGTCCTGTTTAAAAAGTTTTTCAAGACGATCTTTTTCTGTCGGGTCATTGGTCTCGAGGATACGGTTGTAGTTGTCGAGTGAGAACTTGGAGTCTATGGGTACAATGCGGTCTTTGATAAACACCACGGCGTCAACTATCTCGCCGTTAGTAAACGCGTATTGCATTTGATATGAGCCCGGCGGCATGACGTTTTGAAGTACTGTCTCCAGATAGTACTCACCGAGAATACCGCGTTGCTTTGGATTCTTTAATATATCTTGCAGATTTTGGAGCTGATCTGCAAACGACACCACCTGCTTGTTCGATTCTTCTAATTTTGTAAGACCAGTGGTGACGTCGCGAACAATTTTTAAGGATTCTGAAAGTTGTTTTTGAACTGAATCCTGGATAGCTATGCTCGAACGGTCTAATCGCTCATGCATGGTACGCGATAGCTCTGATATTCGCTCATTGAGCGGTGTAAAATCTTGGCCCTGCTTTGGTTGAAACAATACATAAAGCACTATCGCATTCACCACGAGCAGTAAGACTATAAGACCGATAAGTAGTGCCTCCATCTGTCCATCGTACCATTTGTCTGTTAAAATGAGGCTATGATGCAAGACACAATAGCGAGCGATATGATCACCGCCATGAAGGCGAAGGAGGCCTTGAAGGTAGAGGTACTGCGCGGGCTCAAGGCTGCATTTACGAACGAACTCGTCGCCACAAAGCGAAAGCCGACTGACCCCTTATCCAATGATGACGTTATTAGTGTGATCCGCCGTGAAGTAAAGAAACGAAAAGAATCAGTAGAGGCATTTCGCACCGGTAATCGGCCCGAACTTGCAGAAAAAGAAGAAGCGGAGCTTGTCATACTGAACGCATACCTACCGGCCCAAATGAGCAAGGATGATATTAAGAAAATAGCTGAAGCTAAGAAAGCTGAGATGAATGTGACCGACAAAAAAGATATGGGTAAGTTTATGGGCGCTGTGATGAAGGAGCTCGCCGGCCGTGCCGACGGCGGTGACGTCAAGGATGTCGTGAATTCATTATTTTGACATGGCACGTGAGGGCTCTCCCGTTAAAAGAATTCGAACAAGAAAAAGCGCTAACGGTAGAAATGATATCGGCTGGACAGAACTGTGGGCAAGACTGGGTAAAGATACTCGCGTGCTGTCTCGAATGGGCAAAAAGGGCGGGCATGAAACAGCGCGAATGAACCGCATACGACGCCAAGCACGAATCACTCCAAAAATGCGCCGCGAGGCGGCGTCACTCGAGCGTATCGACGCCGCGCGAAGCGGCTTTGACTCGGTGCTTGAGTATAAGCTACACTAGCGAGCATGGAGCTATTTGCAGAGAAACTACGAGAGCTCACCCCCTGGCGACGTTCCAAAGAGAGCATTAACGCACGACTCAAAAAACTTAAAAAGAGCTCATCTGCCATCGGCGACTGCTCATTGATAGTGCGATACGACTTGGCCATCCAAATATACCCGGGTTTGAGCACCTTAGTGTTAAGCGGGCCGACGCCGAGCTCCAGGGGTGGTGCGATGAGATTGGAGACACGATCTCCTACCTCGAAAGCCTAGCACAAAA